>JAGTAM010000136.1 GCA_023422485.1 Pseudomonadota bacterium
CCCCGCGGCGCTCTCGCGGAATCCGGAGAAAGCTCGGGCGCCATCCGGCCAGGGACGAGTCATGAGAGCCTGCTGAGTGGACGGACCGTCGGGCGGCCCGCTCGGAGGTGGCGACGCCGATCCGCGAACGGCTGCGGCCATGCGCACGCCGTCTCGCAAGGCGACCCGAGCGAGTGTCGGCCGATCCAGAATAGGGCGTCAACGGGATGGCTCGGGGTAACATGGGCCCTCGAAACGCGTCAACGAGCTTGACCGTGCAGGCTGCCCTGATCTGACCGCATCAAGGTTAACCGAGCGTCAATGAGGCGAGTGGTTTCTCACGGTTTACCAGCGAGGCGGCCGCCAATTCATGCCCCCGCGCCGGTTTCGCGTCGGCGCGTTTTGCAAGATCGAGGAAGCACTTCGCTGCGCCGAAGTTGGAAAGGACTTCACGGGAAGGCGGGTGGATCAGCCGGCCTGTAAGCCGGGTTCTGTAGGGCCCGTGAGATGAACCCACGGACGTGGCAGCCATTCCTCTGGGACGGCCGTTGCCGGCCGCCTCGAGCAACCAACCCGGGCGACGAGCCTGGAGAGCGGGCCTGCCCTCCCCTCGCGGGAAAGGCGTGTCGCCCCTATTCGGTTTTGCTCCCGGTGGGGTTTGCCGTGCCGTCCGCGTTGCCGCGTCCGCGGTGCGCTCTTACCGCACCCTTTCACCCTGACCTTACGGAGGACAAGCCTCGGTAAGGCGGTCTGCTCTCTGTGGCACTGTCCCTGGGGTCGCCCCCGCCGGAGGTTATCCGGCACCGCCTCTCCATGGAGCCCGGACTTTCCTCCCCGTCTGACGACGGAGCGGCCGCCCGGCCGGCTGATCCGGGGCACGGCTTGCGCCGTGGGGGGCGTGGGGTCAAGGCTCGACGGTCAATTTAAGCCTCGGCCAACATCGCGAGCCAATCGTCCTCCGAGACCACCCTCACCCCATGGCGCTCGGCGTCCTTGAGCTTCGAGCCGGCGCCAGGGCCGGCGACCACGAGGTCGGTCTTGGCCGAGACCGAGCCCGAGACCTTGGCGCCCAGGCGCTCGGCGGTGGCCTTGGCCTCGCTGCGGGTCATCTTCTCGAGGGTGCCGGTAAACACCACTGTCTTGCCGGCAAACGCTGCCGCCGAAGAGGTCGGGGCCGCGAGCGGCTCGGTGGTTACCTCTTCCAGCAACGCCCGCACCGCCGCGTCGTTGTGCGGCTCGGAGAAGAACTGGATCAGCGAATCCGTTGCCACGGGGCCGATCTCGCCGTCGTCGGCGAACAGGCGGTAGGCATCGCCCGGCCGCTGCATTGCCGCGCGTTCCAGAGCCGCGTCGGCCTCCGCTTCGCTGCCGTAATGGGCCAGCACCGCCTCGCGCTGTGAGGGCGTGAGCCGTCCCCGCAGGCGGGCGCCGAGGCTCAGATCCTGCATCGTCTCGCCCGGCAACGGATCGAGGGTCTCGAACAGCCGGTCGCGGGTGCCCGGTCCGATCCGGGGGAGCGCCGAGAGTTCGACCCAGTCGCGCCCCGCCTGCGCCTTCGTCGCGGCATCGAGCGCCGCCATCAGCGCCGGCATGTCGGGGAAGCGCTTGGCCAACGCCTTGGCGGTCGACTCGCCGATCTGCGGGATGCCGAGCGCGAACAGGAAGCGGTTGAGCGGGATTCTTCGTCGTGCGTCGAGCGAGGCGAGCAGGTTCTTGATCGCCTTGTCCTCCTCCTCGCCCTTCTTCTTGGTCGGCTTCTTCGGCGCCGGTTCGCCCTCCGCGCGGCGCTGCGCGGACAGCGCCTCGCGCCGGGCGACGATCGCGGCCTTCAACGGCTCGAACTGAAGGCGGAACAGGTCGGCGGGCTGCCGCACGAGGCCGGCCTCGAACAGCACCTCGATATAGGTCTGGCCGAACCCTTCGAGATCGAAGCCGTTGCGCGAGACGAAGTGCTTGAGGCGCTCCACCCCCTGCGCCGGGCAGATCAGCCCGCCGGTGCAGCGGCGGATCGCGTCGAGCTTCTTCGTGCGTGGGTTGAGTTCGCGCACCGCCCGGCTGCCGCAGGCGGGACAGGTCTCGGGAAAGACGAAAGGAACGGCCTCGGCCGGGCGCTTGTCGAGCACCACGTCCATCACCTTGGGGATCACGTCGCCCGCGCGGACCACGATCACCGTGTCGCCGACGCGGATGTCCCGGCCCTCGCGGATCGGCTCGCCGTCGGCGCCGACGCCCTGCACGTAGCCCTCGTTGTGCAGCGTCGCGTTCGAGACCACCACGCCGCCGACGGTGACGGGCTTGAGGCGCGCCAGCGGGTTGAGCGAGCCGGTGCGCCCGACATTGATGTCGATGGCGAGCAGTTCGGTGATCGCCTCCTGCGCGGCGAATTTATGGGCCAGCGCCCAGCGCGGCGCCCGGCTGACGAAGCCGAGCCGGCGCTGGAAGCCGAGATCGTCCACCTTGTAGACGACGCCGTCGATGTCGTAGCCGAGGCCGGCCCGCTCCGCTTCGATGGCGCGGTAATGCGCGACCATCTCATCGACCGAGCGGCACAGCTTGGTCCGCGGATTGACCGGCAGGCCCCAGCCCCGGAACCGCTCCAGAACCGCCGATTGCGTGTCGGCGAAGGGATCCGAGACTTCGCCCCAGGCGTAGGCGAAGAACCGCAGGGGGCGCGAGGCGGTGATCGCCGGATCGAGCTGGCGCAGCGACCCGGCCGCGGCGTTGCGCGGGTTGGCGAAGAGCGGCTTGCCGGCCGCCTCCTGCCGCGCGTTGATGGCGGCGAAGTCGGCGTGCGAGAGATAGACCTCGCCGCGCACTTCCAGCACCTCGGGGATGCCCTCGCCCGATAGCCGCTCGGGGATGTCGTCCACCGTCAGCGCGTTGGCGGTGACGTTCTCGCCGACCTCGCCGTCGCCCCGCGTCGCCGCGGTGACGAGACGGCCCGCCTCGTAGCGTAGCGACAGCGACAGCCCGTCGATCTTCGGCTCGGCGGTGAAGGCCACCGGCTCGTCGGCGGAAAGGTTGAGGAAGCGGCGCACGCGGGCGACGAACTCCTCTACGTCCTCGTCGGCGAAGGCATTGCCGAGCGACAGCATCGGCACGGCGTGCCGGACCTTGGCGAACTTTTCCGAGGGCTTGGCGCCGACGCCCGCGCTCGCCTCGGTGGTGCCTGTGAGGGCCGGGAAGCGCGCCTCGATCGCCTCCAGCTCCTGGCGCAGGGCGTCGTACTCGGCATCCGTGAGTTCGGGCGCGTCCTCGTTGTAATAGAGGTGGTTCGCCCGCTCGATCGCTCGCGACAGCTCGGCATGGCGCGCCTGGGCGGCTTCCTCGCTCAGAGTTTCGACGGCGGCGGAAAGGTGCGTGCGCGGCATGGACCGCGTTCTAGCCGATCTCGCACGACGGTGCGTTAACGCTGGGCGCTCCCACGCGGGTGTCCTCGCGTCCCATTCCCGCCACAACTCGACGGGCAGAACCGTCGCAGCACGGGCTTCCGGGACGGATCATGACAAGACGCATCATCACGGCACTGGCGCTCGCCGGCCTCGCGGGACCGGCACTCGCCGCTCCCTGCACGCCGCCGACGCCCCCGCCGGCCGAGGCGCGGCCGGAAAAGCCGAAGCTGCCCGAAAAGCCCGCCTGCCTCGACAAGAAGGATGGCTGCCCCGGCTGGGAGGCCTACAGCTACAACGACGCGATCAAGGCCTACAATGCGCAGGCCCAGGCTTTCCAATCGATTGCAGGGGCTTACGTCCAGAAGCTCAACGCTTATGTGAAGGCGAGTTCGGACTACGCGCAGTGCGAGGTGAAGGCGCTGCAACAGTAGCGTCCCGCCTTCGCGGTTGCCGGCAATCATGGTACGTTAGGGACCATGAGCGTGCAGCCCAAGACCGGGCCGTCAGCCCGAATGACGGTCGATGAGTTTCTGGTCTGGGCCGAAGGCCAGCCGGGACGGTACGAGCTCGTCGATGGCGAGGCTTTTGCCATGTCGCCCCAGCGGGCGGTCCATGCCCGCGTGAAGTACCGGGTTCATCGTGCCCTCGACCGGGCGATCTCGGCTGCCGGCCTCCCCTGCGAGATGTTTCCCGACGGGATGGTCGTGCGCGTGGATGACGACACGTCCTTCGAACCGGATGCGCTCGTGAATTGCGGCGATCGACTCGCGGACAACGCCCTCGAAGCCGACGCGCCGATCATCGTCGTCGAAGTCCTGTCGCCGAGCACGAGGCACGTCGATACCGGCGCCAAACTCCTCGGCTATTTCCGCCTGCCGAGCCTGCGGCACTACCTCATCCTCGACACCGAGAGACGCACGGTCATCCACCACCGTCGCGGTGACGGCGCGCTGATCGAGACCCGCATCGCCATCTCCGGCGATCTCTCCCTCGATCCGCCCGGCCTCACGCTGCCCGTCGCGGCCCTGTTCGCGGAGCCCTGAACCGGGCCCTTGCTTGACGCTTGTCGAGCAGGGTGCGACAGGCCCGGCCATCCCTCACGCGAGACCGGACGGCCCGATGCCCCAATCCCTCGAC
>JAGTAM010000347.1 GCA_023422485.1 Pseudomonadota bacterium
GCTTCCCGCCACGCCGGCCGCCGGTGCGGCGGCGCAGACGGCATCCGGCGAAACAGCCCAGGAGCACCGGAGACGCCGGCGCCAGGCACAGTAACCGGATGCGGCCATGAACCCGTCCCGCATCTTCATCCTGCGGCCCGTCGCAACGACGCTGTCGATGCTGGCGATCCTGATCGTCGGCGCGGTCTCGTACCTGAACCTGCCGGTCTCGGCGCTCCCCGCCGTCGATTACCCGACGATCCAGGTCCAGACCTTCTATCCGGGGGCCAGCCCGGAGGTGATGACCTCGGCCGTCACGGCGCCGCTGGAGCGGCAGTTCGGCCAGATGACCAACCTCAACCAGATGTCCTCGCAGAGTTCGGCGGGGGCCTCCGTCATCACACTCCAGTTCAACCTCGACATTCCCCTCGACATCGCCGAGCAGTCGGTCCAGGCGGCGATCAACGCCGCCGGCAACCTGCTGCCGACCGATCTGCCGGCCCCGCCGATCTACGCCAAGGTCAACCCGGCCGATGCACCGGTGCTGACACTGGCGCTCACGTCGGCGACGATGCCGCTGACGCAGGTTCGTGATCTGGCCGAGACGCGGCTTGCCCAGAAGATCAGCCAGATCGCCGGCGTCGGCCTCGTCAGCATGGGTGGTGGGCAGCGGCCGGCGGTGCGGGTGCGGTTCAATTCCCTGGCGATGGCGGCCTACGGCCTCAACATCGACGACCTGCGCACGACGATCGCCAACCTCAACGTCAACACGCCCAAGGGCAACATCGACGGGCCGACCCAGTCCTACGCCATCAACGCCAACGATCAGGTCCGCGACCCAGCGGTCTATGCCAGCGCGATCATCGCCTATCGCAATGGCGCCCCGGTCCACCTCACCGACGTGGCCGAGGTGGTGGACGGAGCCGAGAACACCCGGCTCGGCGCCTGGGCCGACCGCACGCCCGCGGTCATCCTCAACATCCAGCGCCAGCCCGGTGCCAACGTCATCGACACGGTGGACCGCATCAAGCGGCTGCTGCCGCAGCTCCAGGCGACGATGCCGGCCTCGGTCTCCGTCGCGACGCTCACCGATCGCACCACCACGATCCGCGCCTCCGTCCACGACGTGCAGTTCGAGCTGATGCTCGCCATCGCCCTCGTGGTGATGGTGATCTTCCTGTTCCTGCGCAGCGTCTCCGCGACGCTGATCCCGAGCCTCTCGGTGCCGCTCTCGCTGATCGGCGCGCTCGCGGCGATGGATGCCTGGGGGTTCTCGCTGGACAACCTTTCGCTGATGGCGCTCACCATCGCCACCGGCTTCGTCGTGGACGACGCCATCGTCGTCATCGAGAACATCGCCCGGCACGTGGAGGAGGGCGACGACCCGTTCGAGGCGGCGCTGAAGGGGAGCCGCGAGATCGGCTTCACCATCATCTCGCTCACCGTCTCGCTCATTGCGGTGCTGATCCCGCTCCTGTTCATGGGCGACGTGGTCGGGCGGCTGTTTCGCGAATTCGCGATCACGCTGGCGGCCACCATCGTGATCTCGGCGGTGGTCTCACTCACCCTCGTGCCGATGCTGTGCGCGCGTCTCCTCAAGCCCGTGGCCCACGGCGCCGACACGCCCGCCGCCCGCCGCGAGGGACCCATCGCCCGCGCCGGCCGGCGGCTGAACGACGGCGTGATCGCCCTCTACGGCCGGGCGCTACGGGTTGTGCTCGCCTATCAGGGGCTGACGCTGCTGGTGACGCTCGGCACGGTCGCGCTGACCGCCTACCTGTTCGTGGTGATCCCGAAAGGCTTCTTTCCCGTGCAGGACACGGGCGTGATCCAGGGCATCTCACAGGCCGACCAGAGCGTCTCCTACGAGGCCATGGCCGAGCGCCAGCAGGCGCTGGCCGACGTGGTGCTGAAGGATCCGGATGTCGCGAGCCTGTCCTCGTTCATCGGTGTGGACGGGCAGAACGTCACCCTCAATTCCGGCCGCTTCCTCATCAACCTCAAGCCGCGTGACGCGCGCAGCGCCGATGCCAGCGCCATCATCCGCCGCCTCAACGCGGCGACGAGCGGCGTGCCGGGCGTGCGGCTCTACATGCAGCCGGTGCAGGACCTGACGATCGACACCGCGGTCTCGGCGACGCAGTACCAAGTCATCCTCGAGAACCCGAATCTTGCCGACTTCGAGACCTGGGTGCCGCGCTACGTCGAGGCGCTGCGGCGCTCGCCGCTGCTCGCCGACGTCACCAGCGACTACCAGGGCAACGGTCTGGCGGCCTATGTCACGATCGACCGCGCCACGGCCGGCCGCTACGGCATCACGCCCGCCACCATCGACAACGTGCTCTACGACGCCTTCGGCCAGCGCATCGTCTCGACCATCTTCACCCAATCGAACCAGTACCGGGTGATTCTCGAGGCGAACCCGAAGCTGCACACCTCGCTCGCCTCCCTCGACAACCTCTACCTGCCGTCCTCGACCGCACCGTCGGGGCAGGTGCCGCTCTCGGCGGTGGCGAAGGTGGAGGAGCGGCGCGCGCCGCTGCTGATCGGCCATCTCGGCCAGTTCCCGGCCACCACAGTCTCGTTCAACCTCGCGCCGGGCGTCGCCCTGGGTCAGGCCGTCGAGGCACTCGAAGCCGCCCGGAAAGAGATCGACCTGCCGGCGAGCTTCAACGTGGTGCCGCAGGGCTCGGTCTTCGCCTTCGAGTCGGCGCTCTCCAACGAGCTGTTCCTCGTCTGCGCGGCGATCGTCACCGTCTACATCGTGCTCG
>JAGTAM010000592.1 GCA_023422485.1 Pseudomonadota bacterium
GGGCGGTCTGCACCTCGCCGCCCTCGGGCCGGCCGGGCTTGGTCGAGGGGTTCCAGCCGTAGAGGTCGAAATGCACGTGCGCCTGCGTCCGGCGCACGAAGCGGCGCAGGAACAGGGCCGCGGTGATTGCCCCGGCGAAGCCGCCGCCCGGCGCGTTGTTGAGGTCGGCGACCTTCGAATCGAGCAGGCTCGCGTAGGGCGGGTGCAGCGGCAGGCGCCAGACCGGGTCGTTGACCCGCTCTCCCGCCTCCGCGACGGCACCCGCCAGCGCTTCATCTTCGGTGAAGAAGGCCGGGAGGTCGGGCCCCAGGGCGACGCGGGCGGCGCCGGTGAGCGTCGCGAAATCAAGGATGAGGTCCGGCTCCTCGGCATCGGCCAGCGTCAGGGCGTCGGCGAGGATCAGGCGCCCCTCCGCATCGGTGTTGCCGATCTCGACGGTGAGGCCGGCGCGGGAGAGGATCACGTCGCCGGGGCGGAAGGCGTTGCCGGCAATGGCGTTCTCGACGCTCGGCACGATCAGCCGCAGGCGCACCGGCAAGCCGGCGCCCATGATCATTTCGGCGGCCGCGAGCGCCGCAGCGGCGCCGCCCATATCCTTCTTCATCAACAGCATGTTGGAGGCCGGCTTGATGGCGAGCCCGCCGGTGTCGAACACCACGCCCTTGCCCACCAGCGTCACCCGCGGCGCGTCCTCGGCGCCCCAGGTCAGGTCGATGAGGCGGGGCGCCCGCGGCGCGGCGGCGCCGACGGCGTGGACGAGAGGAAATTCCTTTGCCAGTTCCGCACCGATCGTGACGACGACCTTCGCGCCGAACCGATCGCCCACGGCGCGCACGGCTGCCTCCAGCTCGGCCGGGCCGAGGTCATTGGCGGGGGTGTTGACGAGGTCGCGCCCGACGGCGACGGCTCGCGCGACACGTCCGACCGCCGCCGCATCGACGCCGTCCGGCGCCACGAGGCGCGGGCGCGGCTCACCCGGCTTGCGGTAGCGATCGAACCGGTAGCTGCCGAGCAGCCAGGCCAGCGCCGCCTCACCGGCATCGAGGGCGTCGCAGGGCTCGAACCGGTAGTCGCCGACGGGCAGGGCGCCCGGCAGCTTGCCGGCGAGGAACCGGTCGCGATGACCCTGCCCAATCTCGCCGAGCCCGAGCAGCACGAGGCCAAGTCCGCCGTCCTCGCCCGGCAGCAGCGCCACCCGGCCCGCCTTCGGCGCGAAGCCGGTGGCGGCGGCGAAGCTGCGCTGGAACGGGGGCAGGCCGGCCTCGACCGCAGCCCATCCGTCCACCGAGACGCAGCGGATCGGGACTGCGTTCGCGGCTGCATCGAGGAGGGCGGGTCCGGGCTGGATCGGGTCTGAGGTCATGGAAAATAAGCTTAACCGGCCATTAGGGTTAACGCTCTATCACCCCGCCATCGGTAAGGCGCAAGCGCCGGCCGCGGTATTGGGGGAGAGGACAATATGACCGGCATCTGCGGCAGGGCGCCGAGCCAGCCTGGAACGGTCCGCACCCGCCGCCTGCTCGCCCTGGCTCTGGTGGGCCTCGGGCTCGCCGGCTGCCAGACCCGCTCCCCGGAGACGACCGGCTCGATCAGCAGCCTCAACCCGTTCGGCAAGAGCCGCGCGGAGCGCTCGCCCCGCGCCGAGACCGAGGCCCTGGCGGAGCGCTACAACGCCGACCCGAGCGATGCCCGCAACGCGATGCGCTACGCCGCGGCTCTGCGCGCCACCGATCAGAAATCGCAAGCCGTGGCGGTGTTGCAGCAACTTGCGCTCCGCAACCCGAAGGACAAGGCGGTGCTCGCGGCCTACGGCAAGAGCCTCGCCGATGCCGGCCGCTACGGGGAGGCCAACGAGGTCCTCCAGAACGCTCACAGCCCGGCCCAGCCCGATTGGCGCGTGCTCTCCGCGCAGGGGATGGTGGCCGACGAGACCGGCGACCACGCGAGGGCGCAGAACCTCTACGACGCCGCCCTCAAGATCGCGCCGAACGAGCCGCGGGTGCTATCGAATCTCGGCCTGTCCTACGCCCTCTCCCGCCGCCTCGAGGAGGCCGAGACGACCCTGCGCCTCGCCGTCGCCCAGCCGAAGGCGGATGCCCGCGTGCGCCAGAATCTTGCCCTGGTGCTCGGCCTCAAGGGCCGATACGACGAGGCGGAGCAGGTGCTGGCCCAGGATCTCGGCCCGGCGGAAGCGGCGGCCAACGTGCGGGACCTGCGCGCCATGGCGGCCCGGCGCGCGGCGTCGAAAACGGCGCAGGCACCGAGTCCCGCTCCGAGCCGGCAGCTCGCTCGCACCTCGATCCAGTAGTTCGACGCCGTCTCCCACGGAACTTCTGGCCCTTCGACCTTGACGAATCCGGCGTGTCTCCCCTATAGGCTCGCCACTTCCATAGGACTCCGCCGGTATCGATTGTCGCGAGGGTTCGACGCCCTCGGCGCGAGAGCCGTGTGGCATTGCCGAAACGCTTCAGCGCCGAGACCCGGCCTAACGTTGACAGGACTGTAACGATGTCGCGTCGCTGCGAACTCACGGGTAAGGCCGTCCAGGTCGGTCACCTCGTGAGCCACTCGAACCGGAAGACCAAGTGCCGGTTCCTGCCGAACCTCTGCAACGTCACGCTGCAGTCGGATGCCCTCAACCGCCGCGTCCGCCTGCGGGTGACCGCCCACGCGCTGCGCTCTGTCGAGCACCGCGGCGGCCTCGACGCCTTCCTCGTCAAGGCGCGCGAGATCGAGCTGTCGCAGACCGCCCGCCTGCTCAAGCGTGACATCGAGAAGAAGCTCGCCGAGACCACGGCCCCCGCCGCCGCGTAACTCCGCCGGGCCTGGAGCAGGCCGCGCTTCTTCCATAAAAATGATTCGGGAGGCCACCGGATGCGCAGCGCGCGCCCGGTGGCCTTTTCCGTTCGCCAAGGCCCATGCTGCCGATGACGGCGCTCACCCTCATCATCCCGATCTTCGGCCTCGTCCTCGTCGGCTGGCTGGCCTCGCTCACCAAGATCATCTCCGAGCGGGTCGGCGACGGGCTCTCCGAATACGTCTTCTCGCTGGCGGTGCCGGCGCTGATCGTCTCGACGCTGACGCGGCCGGGTCTCACGGGCGAGATCGCCTGGGGCTACTGGGCGAGCTATTTCGG
>JAGTAM010000174.1 GCA_023422485.1 Pseudomonadota bacterium
GCTCGCCCGCGCCCAGGACTCGTAGCGCTCGCAGATGCGCGAGAGGTGAGCGAGGCGCTTTTCCAGCTCCTCGATCGTCTCCAGAAGCCGCCGCCACGTCTCGATCGACTGGCGGATACGGGCGACATCGAGCGGCTCGGCCTCCAGCACGAAGCTGCGCACGAAGGCGCTGGTGTCGAAGATCGGCTTGAAGGCCACCGCGTTGGAGAAGGTGCGCAGGAACTGGCGCGGATCGGGAGTTGCCGCCCCCTCGCGCAGGGTGGCCAGCACGGCCGCCGTGAAGCGCTCGCCGGAGGTGCGGAATTCCTCGAAACTGTCGGCCCGGCGGCGCAGATCCGCGGCGACCTCGGCCCAGGGGGCGACGAAGCTGCCCTCGGCCGTCTCGCGCACGTAATCGGCGATCTCGAACCGGTGGCCAATCGCAACGAAGCGGGAGAGCGTCTCCTCCTTCTGTTCCTCGGAGCGGGCCGCCAGCGCCAGCCCGACGGTGACGATGCGCCCACTCGCGGGATTCTCGAAGACGAGCGCGATGATCGTCTCGCAGGCCTCCCGCGTCGGGCGCCCGCCCTCGGCCGGGTCGCTGATCCAGCCGAGGCAGTAATCGCGCACGGTGCGCGCGGAGCGGCCCGAGGCGGAGGCGTTGAGCGCCAACCGACTCGCATTGTTGCCGGCCAGAACGGTTCCGACCGCGTCGAAGATCGTCGACTTACCCGCCCCGGTGGGACCGACGAGCGCCGCCGCGCCCCGGATCCGGATCTGCTCGCGCCGGATGAGGTACCAATTCGAGATCGCGATGTCGGTGAGACGGTACACCGGCCCTGCCGCCTGTCTCCGAGAGTGAACGATGGAGAGCGCAATGGACGCTGCGTCCGGCTCACGCAAGGGCGAGGTCGCCCGAGGCCGCGAGGGGCCTCCGATCGGCACAACCCAGGGCCGCTCGAACCGCCGGATACGCGCCACCCGAACGGCCGACCGCGAGGAACCAGCAATCACCGAGCCGTGATTTGACGAGAGGACATCAATCCGAGACCAGAGCCGGATATCTCCGAGCCGTGCTCGACGTGCCGGACAACTGTCACGAATTCAATTCAACGACAGGTTTGTAAATGATGTTCTATTACTGTATTTTGATGGCCACCTACGTACTTTGACACGCAGCGAAGCCGTTGAATTCGAGACAAACGCCGCGCGATCCATGCCATACGACAATACGCGCTCTACGTCCGCCCAGACCATCGATTGTTGACATGCCCGCCCGCCGTCCCCGCCCGACTCACGGGATCCTGTTTATCGTTGCGTCCATTGTCCTGTGGGGCACGGCATCGTGGCTGGCCGGCACCATCATTTGGGTGTGACGTTGGTTCAAATGTCTTTCTTGTAGGCGATATAGCCTCCGAAAACGTAGCCTCCCTGCAATGCGAAGAGGGAGGCAGCGATCATCAGCAGATCCGCCACGGCAAAATGGCTGCTGTGAAAGTGGTAGATGACCCGTATGACGATAACAATGAAACTCGCGACCGCAAGCACTCCCCAGTGATAGAACAAGCCGATCAGCATACCGGCGATGATAAGCAATAAAATCGCTAGCACGGGATCATGATCCTATTCTGCCGGCTTGGTGCCAGACAGCCTTTTCAAAGAGATTTTTCCCAGGGGTACCGCCTCATTGTCCTGCGTGCAAAGGCGAACGTGGCGTAAAAATAGGCTGACTTTGCATGTTCCCATTTATCGGACGGCATCGTTAACGAAACGGTCACCCTGTCGGCGGGGCCGACCGGCAGACAGATAGCACCCGTCATCATCGTCATCTCCGGCGGACATCGAGCGCCCATGCGACGACGTTCGTGCGGCGGCCCCTGCCCCGCAGGCTGGCTCCAGATTGCTCCGCAACGCAGCGGCGGCCCGCCCTCGCTGCGATTTAGTTGACTCAGTCAACTTTTGAGTCGACGCTGGTGTCCATGGACGACACCATCGCCGCGTTTCGCCGCTTCAACCGATTCTTTACCGGGCTGGTCGGCGCGCTCGACGATCAATTCCTCGGCTGCGACGTGACGCTGCCGGAAGCGCGCCTGCTGTTCGAGATCGCGATGCACGATCCGACGGAAGAGCCCGCGACCGCGCGCGCGATACAGGCCAGGCTCGGGATGGATGCGGGCTTCGTCAGCCGGATCCTCGCCCGCTTCGAAGAGCGGGGCTGGATCACCCGTGCCCGCGGCGCGGATGCGCGCGCCCGGCCGATCCATCTGACCGAGGCCGGACGCAGTGCGTTCGAAGTCGTCGACGAACGGCAACGGACGGCCATCGTCGGCCTCGTCGGCGGGCTCGATCCGGTCCAGCGGGCGGACTTGGCGGAAGCGATGGCGCGGGTGCGCCTGTTGTTGCGGCCCGAGACGAGTCCGGGTTTCACGATCCGCCCGTTCCGCACCGGCGATATGGGCCTGATCGCGGCCCGCCAGTCGATGCTCTACGCGGAGAGCCACGGCTGGGGCCGCGGCCTGGAAATCGTCGAGGGCGAGGCCACCACCGCTTTCCTGCGGAGCTTCAAGCCCGGGCGCGAGCAGTGCTGGGTGGCCGAGATCGACGGCGTGATGGCAGGCTCCGTCGTCCTCACTGACGAGGGCGAGGACGTCGCGCGGCTGCGCCTCCTCTACGTCGAGCCCTTCGCCCGATGCCGCGGCATCGGTGACACGCTGGTCGAGACCTGCATCGGCTTCGCTCGCGAGACGGGCTATGCCCGCCTGACGCTGTGGACCCATACCGTTCTGGCAGGCGCACGGCGCATCTATGCCCGTCACGGCTTCCACCGCATCGACACTGCGACCCACACCACCTTCGGTACGCCGGTCGAAGGCGAGACATGGATGCTGGATCTGCATGCTCCGGTGGAGGCACCGGCACAGGCGGTGTGACGGGGGTAACCCCCCGTCACGGTGGGATCGCTTCGTGGAATGCCGGCTCGGGGCGGCCTTCCGGCGAGCGCCGCTCAGCCGCCAAAGTTCCTCGCGAGCCATGTCCCGGCAGCGGCGAGATCGGCTTGGGACAGGCCGTGGCCCGCCGGGTTGACGGTATGGGTCACCGCCGCGCCGGCCTGCCCGAGACTGGCGGCGAGCCGCTCGGCGTTGTCGGCCGGCACGATCGGGTCGAGGGCACCCGAAAGCAGCAGCACCGGACGACCGGCGAGGTCGACCGCCGGGCTCTCGGCGAGGGGTACCATCGCCCGCAGCAGAACCGCACCCGCCAGCACCTCCGGATGCAGCAGCAGGGTCGCGGCGGCGATGTTCGCCCCGTTCGAGAAGCCGACCGCCACGGGCGCCGCGAGCCCGTAGGCGTCGCGCGCCTGCGCCACGAAGGCGGCGAGGTCGCCCGCCCGGCGGCGGACGTCCGCCTCGTCGAACACGCCCTCCGCGAGGCGGCGGAAGAAGCGCGGCATGCCGTTCTCCAGAACCGGCCCGCGCGGCGAGAGCAGCGCGGAGCCGGGCAAGAGCGCGCGGCCGAGAGGAAGCAGGTCGGTCTCGTCGCCGCCCGTGCCGTGCAGCAGCAGGAGCGGCGGTGCGCTCGCGTCGGTGCCAGGCTCGAAGCGGTGGACGAAGTCGAAGGTGACGCCGTTTGTCATGGCTGTCTCCGTTCAATCCGGGGAGGATGCGACCGCCCGAAACGATCCGGGCGGTCGCGGTGGTAGGGTGGGGTCAGGCGACCTTCGGCAGCACCGCCTCGATCCGCCCGCGATGCGGTTCGAGGAAGGGCGGCAGCTTCAGCGCGGTCCCGAGTTCCGCCGCCGGCTCGTCGATGGCGAAGCCGGGGGCGTCGGTGGCGATCTCGAACAGCACGCCGCCGGGCTCGCGGAAGTAGACCGAGCGGAAGTACTGCCGGTCGCGCTGCTCGGTGACCGACAGGCCATGCCGGTCGCTCAGCCGCTCCGTCATCGCCGCCTGGGCCGCGTCGTCCGCGGCGCGGAAGGCGATGTGGTGGACCGAGCCCGCTCCCTGCCGGCCGGGCAGGAAATCGCCCACCGCCCGGAGCGTCACGAACCCGCCCAAGGCCGCACCGCTCGTCAGCCGGATCTGACTGCCCTCGCGGGCCGCCTCCTCGAAGCCGAGCACGTCGGTGAGGATCGCGGCGGTCGCCTCCGCCGCGCGCAGCAGCAGAGTGGTGCCGTGGAAGCCGCGGATCGCCGCCTCCGGCGCGATATCGCCGGGGACCCAAGCCGGCTCGGCTTCCAACCCCTCGACACCGACGAGGGCCAGCGACATCCCGTCCGGATCGCGAAAGCGCAGCACCGTCTCACCGAAGACGGTTACCGGCGCCTCGTGGGCGACGTTGAGCGCAACGAAGCGGTGCGCCCAGGTGCCGATGGCGGCCCGCGGCACGCGAAAGGCCGTCTCCGAGACCTGCCCGATGCCGACCCGGCCGGGTGCGGCCTGGGCGATCGGGAAGAAGGTCAGGATCGTGCCGGGCGCGCCCGCCTCGTCGCCGAAATACAGGTGGTAGGTGCCCGGATCGTCGAAGTTGACGGTCTTCTTCACCAGCCGCAGGCCGAGCACCCGGGTGTAGAAGTCGATCGTGCGGGCGGTGTCGCTCGCGAACGCGGTGACGTGGTGGATGCCGTGTGCGCTCATGATGCGGGTCTCCTGTCGAGAGGATCGCCGCGGGGAGCCGTGTCCGGTCCGGGCTGCGATCGGTGTGAGACCAATCTGGCCCTTGCCTACGCCGATGAAAACGGAAACGATTGAAACGTATCGTTTCCGGATTTGACCCATGGCAAAGCTCCCCGATTTCGAGGCCTGGGCCGTATTCGCGGTGGTGGCCGATGCCCTCTCCTTCGCCCGCGCGGCGGAGGAACTCGGGCTGTCGAAGGCGACCGTCTCGAAGGCGGTGGCGCGGCTCGAGACCCGGCTCGGCGCACGGCTGTTCCACCGCACCTCCCGCCGCCTCGCCCTGACGGAGGCCGGGCGGCTCGCGCGGGAGGACGCGGCAGGGCTCCTCGCGGCGGGCGAGGCGGCGGAGGCCCGCGCGCTGGACGCCAACGGCGTGCCGCGAGGGCGGGTGCGGCTGGCCGCGCCGATGTCGTTCGGTCTCGCCCATCTCGCGCCGGTGCTGCCGGAATTCCTGGCCGCGCACGCGCAGGTATCGGTCGATCTGCACCTGTCGGACGCGGTGGTCGATCTCGTCGGCGGTGGGTTCGATCTGGGCCTGCGCATCGCCGCGCTGCCCGATTCCTCGCTCCGGGTGCGGCGGCTCTGCGGGGTGCGCCGCTCGCTCGTGGCGACGCCGGCCTATCTCGAACAGCACGGAGCGCCGCAGCATCCGGAGGATCTGCAGGGCCGCGCCTGCCTCGGCTACGCCTACCTGCCGAGGCCGGACCGCTGGCCTTTCACCAACGCCGCCGGCGAGACGGTCACCATCGTCCCCGAGGGGCCGCTACGGGCCAACAACGCCGACGCTCTGGTGCCGGCTCTGCGCGCCGGACTCGGGCTGGCGGTGCAGCCGGACTTCACGATCTGGGAGGATCTGAAGTCGGGTCGCCTCGAGCGGGTGATGCCGCACTGGCAGCCGCCCCCGATCGCCCTCAACCTCGTGATGCCGCCCGGCTTGCCGCGGCCGGCGCGGGTCTCGGCGCTGATTGCCTTTTTGGAGCGGGCGTTTTCGACCGCGCCATGGGCGCAGGAAGACGGTCAGACGCCCCTGCTCTCCCCGGCCGAGGCCCAGGCGCGAACCTGATCCATCCAGGCATCCGGCGAGAGCACGGTGATGCCCGGCATCACCATCAGCGGCGTGACCCGCTCGGCCCGGTCGCGCTCGCCGAGCCGCAGGGCGCCCTTGCGGGCGAACAGGCGCAGGATCTCGATCAGGCGCGCCTCGTCCGGCGGCTCGGCCCGCGCCGCGGAGCGGATCGCGTCGGCGATGTCGTCGGTGGTGCATTCCACCGTGCCGTCGGTCGAGACGCGGTGATCGCGCAGGCCCTCCTCGTAGGCGAGCCGAAGCGCCAGCAGCACCAGCGTCTCGTCCTTGCGCAGGCGCTCCCCTTGCGCGTCGTGGCGCACGCCATCGGGCGGCAGGGCGAGGAACACCATCTGGTCGCGGTGAGCGACTTCGAAGCGGTAGCCGAGGCAGGCGAAGTAGTCGCGGAAGAACGGCGCGTAGTGCCGGGCGAGTTCGTAGGAGCGGCCAATGCCGGTGGTCGCGGCGTAGATGCACTGGCTTTTCAGCATCACCTGGAGCGCGCGGATCAGCTCCTCCTCGCTCGGCGCGGAACTGCCCGGCGGCGGCGTCTCTTCGCCGTCGAGGATGGCGCGGAAGGGTTCGAGCATCGCTTCTGTCCGTTCAGCCTGCTTTGCCGGCTCTACGTCGCGCGGCCGGGGCCGGGACGCGCTCGATCACGAAGTCCGGGCAGTCGAGCCAGCCGTTGGCGACGCGGCCCCCGATCCGAGCGACCCGGTAGCGCTCACGCAGCACGCCGTCGAACAACACGTCGATCTCGCGCAGGCGCTGGAACACGACGAAGGCGTCGACGTCGTCGATCGGGATGTCCGAGCCGCGCAGAGCCTTCACCTGGGTGAGCCGCGCGTCGAGATAGGCAATGATGCGCTCGGGCGTCACCGTGATGCGGCGGCGGAACGCGTCCTTGGCGGCGATGAAGGCCTCGATCGCCGGATCGATGTCAATCTCGGGCAGCGGCTCGTACTCGATGAGCCGGCGCGGCATGCGTGGATTTGTGAGCGGCGGCGGGCCGAGCGGCGCGCGCAGCAGCGACACCTGCGGCAGGGGCAGGCCGGCGAGGTCGTCCTCGCCCGCCCCAACCGCGCGAAGCGCCGCCGCGGCCCGCTCGATCCGGGCGGAGTCGCGCGGGTCGCGGTAGCGGAGCGCCGCCGAGATGCGCCGCTCCAGCCGCGTCACCACCTCGGCGACCGCATCGAGATGCGGGTCGAGCCCTTCGAAAATCGAGAGAATTTCGACGAGGTCGGTGCGCACCATCCGCTCGGCGGCCGTGATGTCGGCGGCGCGGCCCTCGCGCAGGTTCCCGTCGGCGAGCGCCCTGAGCGTCAGCGGATCGCGCAAGGCGCGGCCTGCTTCCCGCACGATGCCCGAGCGGAAACGGAACGGGTTGAAACGGGTGTGCAGCGTCCGGTAGTCGGAGACGAGGTGGCGCTCGACGAACTCCTCGAAATAGAGCCGGAACGCCGCGCTCAGGTCGGGCTCGCGCAGGATCCGCTCTTCGAGCTTGCGCATGGCGCCGGCCAGCCCGCGCAGATGCCCGAGGAAGGTACGCGAGGCTTTGGCCGCATTGCGCAGGGCCTCGGAGCGGTCGGCCGGGCTGGCGATGGCGCTTTCCAGCGCGCTCAGCACTTCGAGCACCGCGCCGCCGTAGGAGCGGGTCTCGCCGCGCTCGATCCGGGCGAGCTCCTCGATCAGGAGCCGCGCATCGGGGTCGAAATCGACCACCGGCACGTAGCGCTCGCGCCGCTCCACCAGCCAGCCCGCCTCGATCAGCCGCCGGAACACCGCCGAACGCCGCTCGATCGGATCGACGGGCGTGGCCTCGTCGTCGGCGATCTCGGCCTGGCTCCAGCCGACGGAGAAGTCGCCGATGGCGGCCAGCAGCTCGCTCTTGCGCAAGGGCTCGGCGGCGTCGCCGAACACGCGGGCATGCAGATGCAACAGCAGGGCCGCGTTGAAGGCGCGGCTCGGCGAGGCGAGCGGTCGAAAGAGGTCTTCGGCGAGATGGGTGAACAGCATGGCGGGACGGGCGTGACCACAACCCGCTCGGGCGCCGCCGGTCAATGCTCGCACCGCTCTATCCCCGCCTGCATCACTTGGAGCACGCGGCCGTTGTCTCGATGGCCTTCACCCATGGGAATCGCCGAATGCGTATCGAAACCGTCTTCCTGTTCGACCTCGACGGCACCCTGGTCGACAGCGTCTACCAGCACGTCCTCGCCTGGAAGGAGGCGCTCGACGCGGAAGGAATTCCGCTCTCGGTCTGGCGCATCCACCGCAAGATCGGGATGAGCGGCGGGCTGTTCACCAACCAGCTCCTGCGCGAGACCGGGCTCGACATCGACCCGGAGCGGATCGACCGGCTGCGGCGGCTGCACGCGGAGG
>JAGTAM010000182.1 GCA_023422485.1 Pseudomonadota bacterium
GTGCGGGACAACCTCGCCCGGCTGAAGGGCGAGACCACCGTCGCGCCGAAGGCCGACGGGGGCGGGGAGGGGGCGAAGGCCGAGGCTCCGGTGGCCGGGCCCGGCAGCAACATCCAGGCCTTGCCGCCCTCCGAACGGATCGACGCGATCCGCGGCATGGTCGAGGGGCTGGAGCGGCGCCTGGCCAAGCAGGGCGGTTCGGCCGACGAGTGGCTGCGCCTCGTGCGCTCCCACGCGGTGCTCGGCGAGCGCGACAAGGCGCTTGACGCCCTGGAGCGGGCGCGCAAGGCGTTTCGCGACGATCCCGAGGCGCTGGCCCGCCTCGACGCGCAGGCCCACGAACTCGGCCTGCCCGGAGCCGGCGCGCCGCCGAAGCCGGAGGCTGGTGAAAAGACCGGCGACAGGTCCGGTGAGAAGACCGCCGAGCCCGACGCTGCGGCCGCCGCGATCAAGGCGATGCCGCCGGCCGAGCGCGAGGCGGCGATCCGCGGCATGGTCGCGAGTCTCGACCGGCGGCTCGCGGCCAAGGGCGGCTCTGCCGACGAGTGGATGCGGCTCGTGCGCTCCTACGGCATCCTGGGTGACCGCACCGCCGCGGCCCAGGCCCTCGACCGGGCCAAGATGGCGCTCGCCGCCAATCCGACCGCGGTGGAGCGCCTCGACGCTCTCGGCAAGGAGCTCGGCCTGAACCCGGCCCAGCCTTGAAGCATCGCCCCGAAAGGGGGTTGCCGGCTTTCGGGACGATGCTCGAGCGAGACCGGGCCACGCCGCATCCCCTGACAATCGGTCCCGCCCGCGCAACCTTGACCCGGCGGGCGGTCGGGCCGAAACCGGTCTTGATCGATCACAGACGTCGGACCGCCTTCAGGCATTCGTCAGCCTGAAGGCTCGAGAAGAAGCCGACGAACCGGGACGGAACCGTCGTGACCCGCAAGAGCCGCCGCCTGATCCTCATCGCCGCCTGCGGCGCCGTGCTGGCGCTGGCGCTCGGGCTGATCCTGTCGGCCATGAGCGGCTCGATCGTGTTCTTCCGCTCGCCCGCCGAAGTGGCGGCGCAGGGCGTCGCGCCCGGCACCCGCTTCCGCCTCGGCGGTCTCGTGACGGAGGGGTCGGTCAAGCGCGGGCCCGACCAGAACGTCGAGTTTTCCGTGACCGACACCAACGCCACGGTTCCGGTGCAGTATCGCGGTCTGCTGCCCGACCTGTTCCGCGAGGGCCAGGGTATCGTCGCCGAGGGCACGCTCGATGCCGGCGGCGTGTTCCGGGCCGACACGGTGCTGGCCAAGCACGACGAGAACTACATGCCCCGCGAGGTCGCCGACGCCCTCAAGGCGCAGGGCCGCTGGCAGGAAGGCGGGGGCAAGGACGCCCCCAAGGACGCCCCCAAGGATGCGGCGAAGGACGCGGCGAAACCGGCCTCGGCCGATGCCGCCCTGGGCCAGCGCAGCGAGCGGTGAGAGATTCGGTGAGGAATTTCATGACCATCCGGACCGAATCCGCGCGAGGGAGCCGCCGGTGATCGTCGAGATCGGCCATTACGCGCTCGCGCTCGCGCTGGCGCTCTCCCTGGTGCAGGCGGTGATGCCGGCCTGGGCCGCCCGCTCGGGCGACGCCGCCTTGCGTGAGGTGGCGGGCCCCGCCGCGCTCGGCACCTTCGCCTGCATCCTGTTCGCCTTCTGCGCGCTCACCTACGCGCACGTCACCTCGGACTTCTCGGTCCAGAACGTCATCGAGAATTCGCACACCGCCAAGCCCCTGATCTACAAGATTTCCGGCGTCTGGGGGAACCACGAGGGCTCGATGCTCCTCTGGGTGCTCATCCTCGCCCTGTTCGGCGCCTGGGTCGCCACCGCCAAGAATTCGGTGCCGCCGGTGCTGCGCACCAACACGCTGATGGTGCAGGCGAGCGTCACCTTCGTGTTCGTGCTGTTCATCATCATGACCTCGAACCCGTTCGCCCGCGTGGCACCCGCGCCGCTGGAGGGCAACGACCTCAACCCGCTGCTGCAGGATCTCGGCCTCGCGATCCATCCGCCGCTGCTCTATCTCGGCTATGTCGGCTTCTCGGTCACCTTCGCCTTCGCCGTCGCGGCCCTGATCGAGGGGCGCATCGACGCGGTCTGGGCGCGGGCGGTGCGGCCCTGGGCCCTGATCGCCTGGAGCTTCCTGACACTCGGCATCGCCATGGGCTCATACTGGGCCTATTACGAACTCGGCTGGGGCGGCTGGTGGTTCTGGGACCCGGTCGAGAACGCCTCGCTGATGCCCTGGATCGCCGGCACCGCGCTCCTGCACTCCATCGTCGTCATGGAGAAGCGCGACGCGCTCAAGGTCTGGACGGTCCTGCTCGCCATCCTCACCTTCTCGCTCTCGCTGGTCGGCACCTTCATCGTCCGCTCAGGCCTGCTCACCTCGGTGCACAGCTTCGCCTCCGATCCGAGCCGCGGCGTGTTCATTCTCGGCATCCTCGCCCTGTTCATCGGCGGGGCGCTCAGCCTGTTCGCATGGCGCGCGCCGCGCCTGCGCCAGGGCGGCCTGTTCGCGCCGATCTCCCGCGAGGGCGCGCTGGTGATGAACAATCTGTTCCTGGTGGCGGCTTGCGCCACGGTCTTCGTCGGCACGCTCTACCCGCTGCTTCTCGAGATGCTGACGGGTGAAAAGATCTCGGTCGGCCCGCCCTTCTTCAATTGGACCTTCATCC
>JAGTAM010000661.1 GCA_023422485.1 Pseudomonadota bacterium
GGACAGAAGGATGTTCAGCGTCAGCTTGCCCATCGCCGTGGTCGTGCTGAACGACTGGGTCACCGAGACGAAGGTGACGCCATTGCGGTCGAACACCTCGACCAGCTTCGAGAAGTCCATCAGCGAGCGCGACAAGCGGTCGATCTTGTAGACCACGACGACGTCGACCAGCCCCTCCTCGATGTCAGCGAGCAGCTGCTTCAGGCCGGGCCGCTCCAGCGTGCCACCGGAGAAGCCGCCGTCGTCGTAGGCGTCGCGGACCAGCGCCCAGCCTTCCGAGCGCTGGCTGGCGATGTAGGCCTCGCAAGACTCTCGCTGGGCGTCGAGGCTATTGAACTCCATGTCGAGCCCTTCCTCGCTCGACTTGCGGGTGTATATGGCACAGCGCTGGCGGCGCGGCATGATCGCGACGGCTTCCTGAGAGCGGCTCATCGGTTGTCCCTCCGAGCTTCGCGGAGACCGAAGAAGCGATAGCCGTTCCACTGCGTGCCGGTGATCGCCCGCGCCACCGCCGACAGTGACTTGAATCTCCGCTCCTGCCAGTCGAAGCCGTCCTTCATGACCGTGACGGTGTGCTTCACCCCGTCCCATTCGCGCACCAACCGAGTGCCGACGATTGGGTTGCGGGGATCGGCGATGATGGACCTGTGCTTGGCTTGGCCCTCGATCTCATCGGCCAGCAGGTCCAGCGTACGCCGCGTTTCCCGCGACAGTCCGCCGAGGGTCAGTTCCTGGACCCGGTAGCTAAGCCTCAGCTCGAGGTAACTGCGGCTGTTGTTCGGAGCGGGCGTGCCGAAGAGGCTTTCCCACTTCGCCTTCAGGTCGACCACCGTCATTCGTTTCAGCGCTGCTAGCTGCGTGACCACGCTCGCGTCCGCCGCCTCGCGTTCGCCCACCCGCCATGGCGCGGCGTCAGCCGTTCTCTTTGTTCTTGGCATCATCGCCCTCCAACTCGGTTGCTCGGTTTGCGACGACCAACACGGCGTTTGAGGGCGAGAATGTCGAATGAACTGTCTTCGCCAGGTGCAGATAAAGAACTGGACTGTTCCGGCAGGATACGCCTCAGCCCCGCGGCAAGAATCTGCGCGAGTTCATCAAGGCGTTCACCCGTCGACATTTGTGAGGGCGACAGCGGGTTCCGGTGCGCGTCGTCGCCCGACGGGCCGATGCGATCACCGACTTCGGCGATGCGCGGCTCTGGTCGGAAACGACGCGGATCGACCTGCGCGTGACCGAGGTTCCGAACCCGCGTCCCGGCGACCGGATCGAGATCGACAGCGATGCCTTCCTCATTCAGGGCGAACCCGTCCGCGACCGCGAGCGGCTTGTCTGGACTCTCGATCTGAGGCCCGCATGAGGTTCGGCGTCAGCATTGTCGGCGATATCGTCCGCCTGATGGAAGCGGAGGTGAAGGCCGGGGAGAAGGCCGTGACCACGGCGATGCGCGATGCCGGGACCGGCCTCAAGACTGCCTGGCGTGCGCAGATCACCGGCGCAGGTCTCGGGGCACGGCTCGCCCGCACCATCCGGTCGGAGCAGTTCCCGAAAGGCAGGACCAGCCTCAATGCGGCGGCACTGGTCTGGTCGAAGGCGCCGGTGATCGTCGGCGCGCACGATACCGGCCCGCTGATCCGCTCGAAGAACGGGTTCTGGCTGGCGATCCCGACGCCTGCAGCAGGCAAGTCCCTGCGCGGCGGGCGGATCACGCCCGGTGAATGGGAACGTCGCACCGGCCTGCGCCTGCGCTTCGTCTATCGTCGGACGGGTCCGAGCCTGCTGGTCGTCGAGGGACGACTGAACAAGAAGGGCCGTGCCGTGGCATCGCGGTCGAAGACCGGCCGAGGACTGACCACCGTGCCGATCTTCCTGCTGGTCCCGCAGGTCAGTCTGCCGAAACGGCTGAACCTCGCGCGGGATGCCGAACGGGCGCGCGATGCGGTGCCGGGGCTGATCGTGACGAACTGGGTGGATGCCGGATGAAGATTACGGACGGGCAGCAGCAGCGTCGGCGCGTTCTCCACGCCGCCGACCGCGGGATTCATCGATATCGCCAAGCCCGTCGAGTGCGACTGGCTCCTTGCCGGGAAACTCGACCGTCAGCTTCAGCGAGCCACCCATGGCGCGGACGTAGCTCGCGAGCGTCGAGAGAAGGAGATCGCTCTGGCGCTCGTATTTCGCGACGGTCGCCTGTTGGACCCCCAAGGCTTCGGCAAGCTGCACCTGCGTCAGTTCCCGCGCCTTGCGCAGTTCCTGCAAGGTCAGGTACTCGGTTTGCAGACGATCGGCCTCGGCTTCGATCCTTGCACGGCGTGCCGGGTCGAGGCTTGCGAGCTTGTCCTGAAGGCTGCGTGCCATGATCGTCATCCTTTCCGTCTGGCCAGGTGGCGGTCGAACCGCTCATCAGCCCGCGCGATCAGTTGCTTGTAGAAGCGCTTCTCGCTGCTACCCGACTTGTCCCCGCCGACGAGCAGGATCGCCTGCCGGTCGGGATCGAAAGCGAAGGCGATGCGCCAGACGCCGCCTGCGGCGCTGCAGCGCAACTCCTTCATGTTCGCGTGCTTCGACCCGGTCAGGGTGTCGGCATGCGGACGTCCGAGCGACGGTCCCTCACGCTCGAGGAGCAGCACTCGGGCGAAGATCGCGTCCTTAACCTCCTCGTCGAGTTCGTCGAACTCCGGCTCGAACTCGTCGGCGAAGGAAACGGGCCAGGGCATGCGATCCTCATGTCTTGGAAGCTATATAGCCTTGAAGCACTAATCTTGCAAGAACTGGCCTGAGCAGGCTCCAATGCCTACTACTCGTGAAACCATCCTCGCCGCGCTACACGCGCGGCTTTCGGCGTTGCCCGCCACCGCCCTGCGCGGCGAGGTATTGCCCGAGCGTGTACCGGCAGCCGGGCTGTTGATCCTGCGCGACGGCGAACCTGGCGAGCCCGAGGTGACGCTCTCGCCCTTGCGCTATCACTATCAGCACCGGGCCGAGATCGAAGCCGTGGTGCAGGGCGCAAGCCGGGATACGGGTTTCGACACGCTCTGCGCCAGCATCGGCGTTGCGCTCGACGCCGACCGCACGCTCGGCGGTCTCTGCGACTGGGTCGAGGCAGAAGCCCCGCAGCCCGTCGATCTGCCGGTGGACGGCGCGGCCAGCATGAAGGCGGCCGTCATTCCGGTGATGCTGCATTATTCGACGGCCGATCCACTGGCCTGATCCAACCGACAACAGGAGATCGACATGGCACGAGCCCAGGG
>JAGTAM010000674.1 GCA_023422485.1 Pseudomonadota bacterium
GGCCGCAAGCCGCCGCCTCCAGCAGCGTGCGCGGCAGACCCTCGCCGCCGCGGGAGGGGAGGGCGCCGACATGGTGGGCGGCGAACACGCCGGCGACGTCCGCCGTCGGGCCATGCCACGTGATCCCGTCGCGCGACCTCTCCCGCAGGGTCGCCTCGGGGATTGCCCGGCGGTTCGAGGGATCGGGCGCGCTGTAGAGCGACAGCTCCACCGCCGCGCCCCCGGCACGCGCCAGCCGAACCGCCTCGACGGCGACGTCGATACCCTTCGACCACAGCATCCGCGCGACGATGGCGACCTTGAGCGGAGAGGGCGGCGGCAGCGGTCGCGGCGAAAAGACGTCGGGATCGACGCCCGCGCCGCCGACCAGGGTCACGGCGGTGTCGGACGGGTCGAGGCCGAGCGCGCGGGCGTCGTCCGGGTTCTCGAACAGGAAGCGGGTCTGCCGGCTCGCGAGCGGCCCCCGGATCAGGCCCTTCAGGGCGAGGCGCGACAGGCGCCCGGTCGCGTCCGCCCGGGCGCCGAGCAGGCCGAGGCCGGTCAGCGCGAAGACGCGGCGTGGAATGCCGGCCATCGCCGCCGCCGTGCCCCCGACGAGGATGCCGCGCAGCGCGATGCAATGAACGATGTCGGCCTTGAGCGCCTTCAGGATGCCCGAGAGCTGCCCCGCGGCGTAGCCCGCCGCCATCGGGTTCAGGCTGGAGCGTTCCGCCTCCAGCGGCACGACGCGGATGCCGGCCGCTTCGATCACGGCGCGGTGCGCGCGCACCCGCGTCACCACCGCGACCGAGAGCCCCATCTCAAGGGCGGCGCGGGCCATCGGCAGGAAGTGCGAGGCGAAGAACCAGTCCTCGGTGACGACGAAGACGAGGCTTTTGCCGGCGTAGGGAGAGGCTGAGGCGGTCATCGTGCGTGGCCATAGCACGGGGGCTGCTCCGGAACAGCGCAGGCTTCCGCCCGGTTGTCGCCCCACGGATACGGGAGGGCGAGATGCTGTCGGAGGAGGCCGGAGCCGGCGTGGTCGATCCCCGCGAGGCCGCGCGGGATGCGGGCCTGCGCTACGTGGACGATTCGAAGCCCGGTCTGCGGCGCAAGCGCAACGGCAAGGGCTTCCGTTACATCGATGCGAAGGGCGCCACGGTCCGCGACCCGGAAGAGATCGCCCGGCTCAAAAGCCTCGCCATCCCGCCGGCCTACACGGATGTGTGGATCTGCCCGCATCCCAACGGCCACATCCAGGCGACCGGGCGCGATGAGAAGGGGCGCAAGCAGTACCGTTACCATCCCCGCTTCCGCGAGGCGCGGGAGGCCTCGAAGTTCCACCGCATCATGGCCTTCGCCGAGGCGCTGCCGGGCATCCGCGCGCGGATCGACGCCGATATGGGCAAGCGCGGCCTGCCGCGGGAAAAAGTGCTCGCCACCGTGGTCCACCTGCTGGAGACCACGCTGATCCGCGTCGGCAACGACGATTACGCCCGCTCCAACAAGAGCTACGGCCTCACCACCCTGCGCGATCCGCACGTGAAGATCGCCGGTTCCGAGATGCGTTTCCGCTTCAAGGGCAAGAGCGGCAAGGAATGGTCGGTCTCGGTTCGCGACCGGCGCGTCGCAAAGATCGTCAAGGCCTGCCAGGACCTGCCCGGCCAGGAGCTGTTCCAGTATCTCGACGACGAGGGCGAGCGGCGCGACGTCACCTCCTCCGACGTGAACGCGTATCTCCGCGAGATCACGGGCGAGGATTTCACGGCGAAGGATTTCCGCACCTGGGCCGGCACCGTGCTCGCAGCCCTGGCGCTGCGAGAGTTCGAGGCGTTCGACAACGCGGCCAAGGCCAAGAAGAACCTTCGCGCGGCGATCGAGTCGGTGGCCGGGCGGCTCGGCAACACGCCGACCATCTGCCGCAAATGCTACATCCATCCGCAGATCCTCGACTGCTACCTCGAAGGCGGAATGCTGCTGCAGGTGAAGGAGGCGGTCGAGGGTGAGCTCAAGAACGGCCTCGATGCCCTGCGCCCGGAGGAGGCGGCGGTGCTGAGCCTGCTGCGAGGGCGGTTGGAGCGGGCGGCGAAGGCCGCCGAGGCCGATCCCGACGGCACGGCGAAGATCGCGCCGCCGCGCCAGACCGGGGGCCGCAAGGCGAAGCCAACCGGCACGAAGCGCACCTCCGGCGGTCGCCGGGCGGCGTGAGCCGGTCGCCGGGATCGCTTCGGGCTGCACTCTCCGCGTCGTAGCGACGGCGAAGGAACACGCCCGACGCGGTGCCAGGCACCATCACGGTGAGGCTTTATCGTCGATGGTCCATGCGACGGGACAGCACACGGACGCGCGGAACCCGACCCTGCTCTAAGGAAGTCCGATCAGGCTTCGCTCTGGACGATGGCGCCGTACCAGCCGAGCCCGCGATAGCTCTCGTAGCCCGGCGTCCGATGGAACGCCGTCACGGCGCCGCTCCGGGGATCGCGGACGAGACCGCTTTCCCGCCCGCTCAGGTCCGCGGCGAGCGTTTCGGTGAGGATGCCCTTGCCGTCGGAAGCGGCCAGGATGCGGCGTTGCGCGTCCACCAGAAGCACGCGGGTGCGCCCCCGATCCTCCCGTGCGATCCGCACGCCCTCGACGATGGCCTTCGCCTGCGCTTCCCAATCGAAGTGGATGGCCAGGACGCCGCAGGCCGGTCCACCGCCCGTCCCGTAGATCCCGGCGGCGTAGGTCGCGACCTGCGCGCCGCCCAGCTGCCCCTCGCGGCGGACGTTGCCGGGAACGTAGTCGTCGCCGCTCGCAAGCCGGATCGCGTCCCGGAACCACGTCTCTCCCGCGACGCTGCGCCCGCGTACGCCCGGGTAGCGGCCGGGCCGGCCGTTGGCGAACACGGTCCCGTCACGGCCGCACAGCCAGAGATCGAGGTAGACGGTGTAGGCCGAGAGGATCACCCCGAGCCGCTGCGTCGCATGGTCGGCCACCCCGTCCTCGTCCGGCCGGGCGGCGCAGGCGACCACGGCCGCGTCGGTGGCCCACCAGCGCACGTCGCAGGTCCGCTCGTAGAGGTTTCGGTCGATCAGTTCGATGGCGTTGAGGGAGAGATCGATCAAGCGCTCGCCTTGCGCCTTCGCCGTCATCGCATCGACGCCCTGCTGCAGTTCGGCGATCCGCGTCGTCAGTCCGGTCTCGAGTTCCTGCGCCAGCGCCTCGATCTCGGCGCCGATGCCGCGCACCTCCTGCGCCACCACCGAGAAGCCGCGCCCGTGCTCCCCGGCACGGGCCGCCTCGATCAGGGCGTTGAGGGCCAGCATCTTCGCCTGGGCGGTGATCTGCCGGATGCGTCCGACCCGGTCCCCGGCGATTCGTCCGACTTCGCGGGTCATGTCCGCGATCGTGGTCGGCTCGCTCACCGGTTGCTGCGCCATCGCCCCCGGAAACGGGGAGGGAACTGATGCTGGTGCCGCCATGGCGATGACCCGGTCTGCGTGTGGGTCATTCTTCCCATTTTTGAGATTAACATAGATCTAAGATGAAACAGTCCCGATGCCGAAGACGTAACATCGGGAAGAATTCAGGACCGAAAGTCGGGTCGACCCGGAGGCCGGGCCGCCACGGAGGGCCCATCGGCCGATCCCGCCGCGACGCCGTGGCCCGCCGCAATCGCCCGCCGCCGCGAACCACCGTTCAAAAATCCGGTTGAGCAAGAGATCGCCGCGGCTCACCGTGCCGCACGATCCCCGCCGCCGCGTTCGGATCGCGGCCGCTTGACGGTCAGGAAGGTGAAGCGATGGAACTCGATGCCCTGATGCTCTCGCGCATCCAGTTCGGCTTCACGATGGCCTTCCACATCATCTTCCCGGCCTTCACCATCGGCCTTGCCGCCTTCCTCGTGCGGCTGGAGGCGCAGTGGCTGTGGACGCGCAACCCGATGTACCGGGTGCTCTACCGCTTCTGGGTGAAGGCCTTCGCGGTCTCCTTCGGCCTCGGCGTCGTCTCAGGGATCGTGATGAGCTATCAGCTCGGCACGAACTGGTCCGTCTACTCCGATTTCACCGGCAACGTGCTGGGACCTCTGATCCAGTACGAGGTCATCACCGCCTTCTTCCTGGAGGCGGGTTTCCTCGGGATCATGCTGTTCGGCTGGGACCGGGTCGGCGATCGGCTGCACTTCCTGTCGACCTGTATGGTCTCGCTCGGCACGCTGATCTCCGCCTTCTGGATCCTGTCCGCCAATTCCTGGATGCAGACGCCGGCCGGCTTCACCATCGAGAACGGCCGGGCGGTCGCCACCGACTGGTGGCAGGTGATCTTCAATCCGAGCTTCCCGATCCGCTACGCGCACATGGTGCTCGGCTGCTTCCTCACGACGGCTTTCGCGGTGGCCGGCATGGCCGCCTGGATGATCCTGCGGGCCCGCAAGGAGCCGCCGGCGAAGGTGCAGGGGGCCCGGGTCTCGCTGTCGATGGCGATGTGGTTCGCGGTGATCTTCACGCCGATCCAGATCTTCGTCGGCGATTCGCATGGTCTCGCGGTGCTGAAGCACCAGCCGACCAAGCTCGCGGCGATCGAGGCGAACTGGGACCGGCAGGCCAACATGCCGCTGCTGCTGTTCGCGATCCCGAACATGGAGGCCGAGCGCAACGACTTCGAGATCGGCATCCCGAAGCTCGGCTCCTTCATCCTCACCCACGACTTCTCCGGCGTGGTGCCGGGCCTCAAGGATGTCACGCCCGACAAGCGCCCGCCGGTCTGGCCGGTCTTCTATTCCTTCCGCATCATGGTCGCGATCGGCATGGCGATGCTGCTCTTGAGCCTGTGGAGCCTGTGGCTGCGACGGAAGGGGACGCTGTTCACGAACCGCGCCTTCCTCACCTGCGCCATGTTGATGACGCCGTCGGGGTTCGGTGCGGTGATCTTCGGCTGGTTCACCGCCGAGATCGGGCGGCAGCCCTACATCGTCTACGGCCTGCTCAAGACGGCGGACGCCCATTCCCCGCTCACCGCCCAGGCCGTGACGACCTCGCTCATCGCCTTCATCATTGCCTACGCGATCATCTTCGGCTTCGGCAGCTACTACCTCGCCAAGCTCCTGCGCAAAGGTCCGGAGCCGTTCGAGCCCTCGGTGCCGGGTGACCATGTCGGCCGCAAGCCCAAGCGGCCGCTCTCGGCGCTGGACGAGCAGTTGGAGGCCCGCGCAACCTGACGCCTCCGAGAGGTTCGCGGCCCGGCGCGGCCCGGCGGTCGAGCTCTCAGAAGCGGGCGGAGAGGGGCGTGTGGCGAGCCGGGCTGCGCGGCGTCTCGGCGTCGAGGACCGGGGCGAGGCCGAGCTGGCGGGCGAGCTTGACCAGATCCTTCAGGCGGCCGGTCTGCGTCTTGCGGCGCAGGTTCAGCCGGTGGGTCTCGACCGTCCGCACGCTCAGGGAGAGCCGGCGGGCGACCTCCTTGTTGCTGAAGCCGGCGCTGAGAAAGCGCAGGACCTCCGCCTCGCGCGGCGTGAGGCCGATGCCCACGTCCTCGTCCGCGGAGCGGGCGGCCGACGGCGCGGGCGACACCCCGTTCGCGAGGGCGAGCACGCTGGCGCAGACCTCCTCGGCCGGTGTGCCCGCGCCGACGCAGGCGTCGGCTCCGGCCGCGATCAGCCGGTTCATCGCCGGGGCGTCGAGGGTCCGGAACAACGCCAGCACCCGCAGCCAGGGCCGGCCCTCACGCAAGGTCGCGATCCGGACGCAGCCCGCTTCCGCGCCGGCGCCGTCCACCGGGACCAGTGCCACGGCCGGCACCGGACCGCCCTGGACGAGATCGTCCTCACCGATCGTGCGCAGGGCCGGCGCATGCTCCAGCCCGGCCCGCAGCCGGTCGTCCAGCCCGGCCGCCTCATCGACGATCAACAAAGCGACGGCCCTGCTGGCGGTGTGGCCCGCGGTCTGACTGACGGCTTGACTCATGCCGCTCCCCTCTCGTCCCGCCGCAGAACGGTGCGGCTTGTGCGGAGAAAGAAGAACAAGAGTCGTTCCAGCGGCTTAGGGGCGATTCAGGCGCCAAAATGACCCCGTGCGGAGCCGCCCGGCAGCCACTGTCCCGCTTCGAGACGAGCGGAAGAGGAAAGCGGAGAGGAGATGGCCGATAACAGGCCGTTTCCCCCTTCGGCGCGGTGGCGGTCCCGCTGCGGCGCGCTCGGGACCGTCTCCAGTTCAGGCCGTCCGGGAGAGGATGAGGTCGGTCGCCGCCGAGACCACGCGATTGCGACCCGTGGTCTTGGCCTCGTACAGAGCGATGTCCGCCCGTTTCAGAAGGCCATCGATGGTCTCTCCCTCGGACCATTCGCTGATGCCGAAGCTGCAGGTGAGGCGCACCGGGCCCTTAGGCGAGCGGATACGCAGGTCGGACGCCTTGAGGCGCAGGCGCGAAGCGATGGCCTCGGCTTCGGCGAGGCGCTGCCCAGGCAGCACCACCGCGAACTCCTCGCCGCCCAGACGCCCGGATATGCCTTCCGACTCGAGCAGCCCGGCCACCGCCTTGATCGCCGCATCGCCGACATCGTGCCCATGCTCGTCGTTGATGCGCTTGAAGTGGTCGATGTCGAGGAGGACAGCGCAGAGATGTCCGAACGAGCCGGTCTTGTTGGCGGCTTCCCGCGTGCGGTGCAGGAAGGCGCGGCGGTTGAGCAGGCCGGTGAGCGGATCGGTTTCGGCGAGCCGGATCAGGTCGCCCTGGAGCGTCGTGAGGCGCTCGGCGGCCCGCAGGCGTGCCTGCAATTCCTCGGCGCCCGGCGGCTTGTCGATGAAATCGTCGGCGCCGCTGTCCAGCGCCTCGGCGAGGTTGCGGGCGTTGCGGGCGGAGGACATCGCGATGATCGAGAGCGGACGGCTCGACTCCGCCAGCAGGCGGGCCGACCAGCACAACTCCAGCCCGCTCAGCGGTCGGACCTCCAGGCTGGTGATCAGGGCGCGGACCGCGGGATTGTCGGTGACGTAGGCGAGCGCCTCGGCGGAATCGGTGAATTGCGTCACGACATGTCCCCGCGGTTCGAGCATGCCCGCCACGATGCGCAGGACGACGCGGCTCGAATCCACGATGACGATATGCACGGCGCTAGCCCCCTTGAATGAGGGAGATTGTGCGCAAGACAAGTTAAGGGGCCGTCTAAAGCAGCGCCGCCGCTCGTGTGGCGCCGGCAGGTCCCAACGGCGCTCGACCGGGATTACCGCGTGCGGGCCGGCACCCGGACCGAAACCACCCGAGCGCCGCCCGCCTCGCCCTCGGATCGCGGGCCCGGATCGGTCCAGGTTCCCTTGGAATCCTTCATGAGGATGCGGGCGCCCGGTCGCCGAATCGCGGGGCGGCTGCCGAGCGAGCCTTGTTGCTCGATCACGGTGAGCGTCGGGCGTGCGACCGGGGCCTCCCGGATGCCGGCCACCGTGGGGACGCCGTAGGTGCCGTAGCCCCAGGCCGGCGGCACGATCCGGCTCGTGCTCGGGAGACGCGTGAACGGCGCTCCGAGATAGGCGCCCTCGACCACCGGGCCGGCAAAGCGGTACCCGCCATCGCCGTATCCGTAGACGTACGGGTCGGCGGCAGCCCCCGAAGCGGTGCCGAGCCCGAGCAGGGTGGCGAGGCCGGCGGCGCGGGCGAGGGTGGGATGTAGGGTGCGGCGCATGGATCGAGACTTCTCCGGTGGCGCAGTCCGAGACGCGCGATTCACGGTATGAAAGCGGGCGCGCTCATGCTCGTTCCACCGGTCCCCGTCCCGCCAGCCGATGCAGAGTGCTGAGGCGGGGGGCGGTTCCGCTGCGCGGGCGCGTTCAGCGGCAGATCGTGACGCGACGGACGATCCAGCCTTCCCCCTCGATCCAAAGGCGACGGCGCTGTTTGTTGCAATTGGCGCTGTCCTCCTCGCTGTCCGCGGCCACGGACGTCTGGGAGACCTGCGTGGCCTCCGCGATCTGCGTGGTGCTGCGGCTGGCGGCCGGGGCGGCGAAGGCCGGTGCCGCGGACAAGCCGATCAGGACGAGGCCGGCGAAGGCGGCCGCGGCGGAGGAATGCGCGCTCATGATATCCTGCCCGCGCGCCCTGGCGGGCGCGCTACAACGGTTCAGTTGGTGCGGCCGGTGGCCCGCCTTGCAGGCGCCACGGCATCTTGCATCAACAATTCCCAACGTGGCCGTTGGGTTTCGCGCCAATTTCGGGAAAACGGCGAAAATTTGTCTACCATCCGCGGCAATGCCGCGGCGCTACGGCGCGATCTCGCCATCTCAGGCCGATGCTTGCGAAGACGGTGCAAAGAGTTGTACTGGCACGCGAGGCGAAAAACGCCGATTGGCCGCCAGGAATTGATCCGATCTTCTTGTTAGGAACGTTTCTAAGCTACGATTTATATCAGAATATTGCGACGACGTGACAAGTATTGGCGGAGCCGCGTGGAATGGCGCCGCCGTTGAGGCAGACAATCCGCCGGGACGTGCGTCGAGCGGATCGAAACGGGAGCAATCGGATGGCGGACGGATCGACGTTCGTGCAGGCTTTCATCATCCTGTTCCGTGAGGGACTGGAAGCTCTGCTGGTGATCGCGGCGCTCGCCGCCTTCCTTCGCCGCGCGAATGCGGCGGAGCGGATCACACCGGTCTATATGGGCGCGCTCGCCGCCGTCGCCGCCAGCGCGGTCATGGCCTGGGTGTTCGCGACCTTCTACGACGGCAACCACAGCGACCTGTTCGAGGCCGGCGTCATGCTCGCGGCCGCGGCGCTGCTGTTCTACATGAGCGGCTGGATGTTCGTCCGCCAGGACCCGAAGGCGTGGCAGGCTGATCTGAACCGGCTCGCCGAGCGGGCGCTGGGCGCGGGCACCGTGCTGTCGCTGGCCGGCATCGCCTTCCTCGCGGTGTTCCGCGAAGGCGCCGAGACGATCCTGTTCGTCCACGCCTTGGCCAAGACGGCCAACGGCTTCGACGCCTCGCTCCTGAGTGGGCTCGCCGCGGCGGCGGTGGCGCTGGTGGCGATGTTCGTAGCGATGCAGTGGCTGGCCCTGCGCCTGCCGCTGCGCCCGATGTTCATCGTAACCTCGGCCTTCCTGTTCTTCATGGGCCTGCGGATGGTCGGCGAGGCGTTCCAAGAGCTTCAGGAGCAGGCGCTGATCCCCTTCACCACCGATGGCGTGCCCGCCTTCGTCACCGATTGGGGCCTGAGCAACGGAAGCTGGGAGGCGCTCGGCACCCAACTCGTGATCCTGGCCGTGGCTGTGGCCGCCGCCCTCGTCAGCCTCCTGCGCAAGGGAGGCGGCAAGGGAAGCAAGGCGGCCAGCGACGGCCGGCCCGTCTCGGCGGCCTCCTGATCCCGCGAGCCGGCGCCCCTGTCCGAGGCGGGCGCCGGCCGCCGCAGCCGATCGACGCGGCGCGTCGGGGGTCTGATCAGGACGCGGGCCGTGTCCCGTCGAGCAGGTAGACGACGGGCTCGAAGGCCCGTGCCTGCGCCTCGATGATCTGCGAAAGGATCGTCCACGATCCGCCCGCGAGTCCGGCACCGATAGGCGGGAAAGCGACCGACTCGAATCCGTCGCTGCGGGCGCGCTCATCGATCGTGCGCAGGACCGTCCGCACCGCCTCGTAATCGACGCAGACGCGTCCCTTCGCCCGCCCATAGTCGCGCTGCGTCACCGCGTTGACGATGAGGCGCCCGTCGGCGGCGCGGGCCCAGGTCGCGCTGCCGAGCGGCAGGCCCGCTTGCCGGTCGTCCGGGCTCTCGAAGGCCGCGCGGTAGGTGCGGAAGGCCTCCGGATAGAGCCGCTTGACCTGCAGCGCGAGGCCGGCGCCCATCTTGCCGAAGGCGTTGCAGCCGTGGACGAGGACGCGCTCAGGGCCGGCAAAGATGTCGCCCTCGACGTAACGGATCGTCATGCGACGCCCTTATCCCTTCAGCCGGGACTTGATCCGATAGGTCAGGCCGTCGCGCACGTCGCGGTAGCCGTCGAGGCGCTGCTCGCGGGTGCCGTCCTGCATCAGGGTCGGGTCGGGCGTCGGCCAGTACTCGACATCCGCCGCGAGGGTATGGGTCAGTTCGAGCGCCCGGTGGTGGGCCTCCGGCGACAGGGTGATGATCAGGTCGAAGTTCAGCCCCTCCCAATCCTCGAGCTGCTCGATGGTGCGCGGCTTGTGGCGGGAGGCGTCGATGCCGATCTCGTCGAGCGCCGCGACCATGAACGGGTCGCTCGGCTCGCCCGTGCGCACGCCGGCCGACTGCACGTAGGTGGACTTGCCGAAATAGTGACGCGCGATCGCCTCCGCCGCCAGCGAGCGCACCGCGTTGAAATTGCACATGAACAGGACGGACTGGACGCGCCGATTCTTCGGCCCGGTCCCCGGGATGACGTCGTCCGTCATGCCCTGCCTGAGGGCATGGTCCCGAGGGGAGGGCGTCGGCCGGTCGGAAAAGTCGATGCAGACACCCTGCCCTCTCGCGAAGCGCCCCCGTCCCCTCGCGCCGATGCACCACGGATCGGGCGTTTCGTGACGTGCTCGTGCACACGCTGATATAGGACCGCCCCGGACTTCCCGAAAGCGCATCGTTTTGCCGGACGCATCCCCGTCTCGGCAGGATGCTGCCGTGCCGCTTGGAGCGTCCTCGGCCACATTCCGCTGATTGCTGCCGGGGGGCGGGCCGGGCTCGCCTCAGCCCTTCCAGTGCAGGGCGAAGATCAGGGTGAACAGGCGGCGCGCGGTGTCGTGGTCGAGATCGACCTTGCCCTCCAGGCGCTGCCGCAGGAGTTCGGAGGCCTCGTTGTGCAGGCCGCGCCGGCCCATGTCGATCGCCTCGATCTGCGTCGGCGAGGCGGTGCGGATCGCGCTGTAATAGCTCTCGCAGATCATCTCGTAGTCGCGGATGACCCGGCGGAACGGGGTGAGCGAGAGCAGGTGGGTCATCACCGGGTCGCCGGTCTCCGTCGCGATGGCGAAGGACAGCTTGTTCTCGACGAGGCCGAGAACCAGGGCGTAGGGGCCGTCGTCGCGATCGGGCAGGGTGAAGGCGTTGTCCTCCAGGATGTCGTAGATCGCGATGGCGCGCTCATGCTCCTGGTCGGGATTGCCCCGGCCGATCGACGCCTCGTCGAGGCGCACGGCCGCGAGCCGGTTCCTCGGCTTCTCCGGCGCCCCGTCTTCCCCCTGCTTCGGTTCGGCCTTCATCGCCGCCGCCTTCTCACGTCGGGGCCCGAATTCGAGCGCCCTCTTGCCGTCACATGAGCCGCAAGCCCGCCCCGCAGGCAAGCGTTCCGGCAGGCGCGGCCCGAAAAGTGATCGTCCGCGCCCCGATCGGCTGATGTCAGAGATTGAGCCGGATCGCCACCGAGCGGGCGTGACCGTCGAGCCCCTCCGATTCGCCCAGAGCGATCGCGGCGGGGCCGAGGGCCCGCAGGGCCGCCGGATCGCAGCGCAGGATCGACGTGCGCTTCATGAAGTCGAGCACTCCGAGACCCGATGAGAACCGTGCCGAGCGGGCGGTCGGCAGCACGTGGTTGGGGCCGCCGACATAATCGCCGATCGCCTCGGGCGTGTGGGAGCCGAGGAAGATCGCCCCGGCATTCCGGACTTTCAGCGCGAGTGCGTCGGCGTCCTGCGTCTCGATCTCGAGGTGCTCGGGCGCAATGGCGTCGACCAGCGGCACCGCCTCGTCGAAGTCTCTCACGCGGATGATCGCGCCGTAATCGCGCCAACTGGCGCGGGCGATCTTTTCACGCGGCAGGGTCGTCAGGGCGCGTTCCACCGCCGCCTCCGCCGCCTCGGCCAACGCGTCCGAATCGGTGATGAGCACGGACTGCGCCGCCTCGTCGTGCTCGGCCTGGGCCAGGAGGTCGGCGGCGATCCAGTCGGGGTTGGCGTGGCCATCGGCCAGGATCAGCACCTCGGAAGGGCCGGCGATCATGTCGATACCGACCTGCCCGAACACCCGGCGCTTGGCCGCCGCCACCCAGGCATTGCCGGGGCCGACGATCTTGGCCACCGGCGCGATGCTCTCGGTGCCATAGGCCAGCGCTGCGACGGCCTGGGCTCCGCCGACGCGGTAGATCTCGGTGATCCCGGAGAGCTGTGCGGCGGCGAGCACCAGCGGGTTGAGCTGCCCTTCCGGGGTCGGCACCACCATGACGATGCGCGGCACGCCGGCCACGCGGGCCGGCACCGCGTTCATCAGCACCGAGGAGGGATAGCTCGCGGTGCCGCCGGGCACGTAGAGCCCGACCGATTCGAGCGCGGTCCAGCGCCAGCCGGCCGTGACGCCGAGGTCGTCGGTGGAGAGGTAGTCCTCGGGGATCTGGCGGCGGTGATAGGCTTCGATCCGCTCGGCGGCGAGCGCCAGGGCGGCGCGGGCCTCGGGCGGACAGGCGGCGACCGCCGCCTCCACCTCCCCGGCGGTGATGCGCAGGGCGGTGGCCGAGAAATCCTGGCCGAGCCGGTCGAAGCGGCGGGTGTAATCGACGAGCGCCGCGTCGCCCCCGGAGACGACCCCGGCGATGATGCCGCGCACGGTCTCGTCCACGTCCTCCGAGATCTCGCGCTTGAGGCCGAGCAGGCGCTTGAAGGACGCCCCGAAATCGGGGTCGCGGCTGTCGAGGCGGATCATCGGATCATATCGCGGTTTGGAGGAGGGGAGTCACGGGCGGTTCTCGACGAGGCTGCGCGCCGCCTCGTGGTCGGGGCGGCCGTCGGCCTGCCAGACCGGGCCGAGATCCTTCAAGCGCGCCTCGATGCATTCGAGTTCGAGGCGGATCGCGGCGCCGCCGGAAAAGACCAGGGTGGCAAAGCCGGAGGGGGCTTCGGTCTCCTCGAAGGTGATGGCCAGCAGGCTCAGGGTCTCGCCCGAGGCCGCCCCCGGCGTGATGCCCCTGGCCTTCACCGACAGCACCCGCTCGAAATGCAGGCCCGAGAGCCGGCGCCGGGGCGGCTCGCCCGGAGGCACCGACCAGTCGAAGCGGCGCGCCGCCAGGGCGAAGCGGTGCTCGCCCGGCAGCCACGCGAGATCCTCTGCCCGCAGGATCGCGTCCTGCAGGTGGGCGGAGATGACGGCGAGATCCTCGGCATCGAGGGCGGCGAGCTTGAGAAGCTCCATCTTTGACGCTCCGGGCTCCCCGACCGAACGCGCGGGAAGCGGATTTCGAGGCGTAGGTAGCGACGCGACCCGCCTGCGGCAACCGGCAGCCGACTCGCGAGGGATGATCCGATTCGCCAGACTCGGGTACGGCTGTGCGAGGCCAAGGCTCTTTCGGGCTCATCGCGCGTTCATGAGCGCGGGGCTAAGGCCGAGCATGACCCAAGCATGACCTTGGTGGAATGGCTTGGGTGAGACGGCTTGGGCGAGACGGCCTGGGTGGGACAGCCGGAGGGGACGAGGACGATGAAGAGCGGAGTTCTGGCCATGGGGCGCACCTTGGGGGTCGTCCTGGCCCTCGGGTTCGTGGCGAGCCCGGCAAGCGCCCAGTATTATCGCGACGGCTACGACGGCCCGCGCCGCGACGACGGCTACGGCCGCCGCTACCGCAACGACGACGACGGTTACGGTCGCCGCCGCCGCTACGACGATGAGGACGACGGTCCGCGCTTCCGGGGGCCGCCGCGCGGCGGCCGTGGCGGCAGCATCTGCGTGACCGCCCGCGGCAGTTGCCCCACGGGCTTCGCGCCGCCGAACGCGCCCTGCGCCTGCGACATCCCCGGTTTCGGCATCAAGCGCGGTGCCGTCGGGCGCTGATTTCTCTGGATCTCCGAACGGGAGCGGCCTGCACGATGCGGTGCAGGTCGTTTTCATGCGAGGGCGGAGCCGACGGTCGGCTCCGCCGGATGCCTTCAGGCGCGGACGCGCTCGATCTGCGCGCCGCAGCGGCCGAGTTTGGCCTCCAGGGCCTCGAAGCCGCGGTCGAGGTGATAGACGCGGTTGATCTGCGTCTCGCCTTCCGCCGCGAGCGCACCGATCACCAGCGAGACCGAGGCGCGCAGGTCGGTGGCCATCACCGGCGCGCCCTTCAGCCGCTCCACGCCCTCAACCACGGCGAGATCGCCGTCGAGGCGGATCCGGGCGCCCAGCCGCGCCAGCTCCTGCACGTGCATGAAGCGGTTCTCGAAGATCGTCTCGCGGATGCGCGACTGGCCCTCGGCCAGCGTCATCAGCGCCATGAACTGCGCCTGGAGATCGGTCGGGAAGCCGGGGAAGGGGGCCGTGGTGACGTCCACCGCGGCAATGCCCGCGCCGTTGCGTCTCACGCGGATGCCCGAGTTGGTGGGCGTGATCTCCGTGCCGGCCTGCACC
>JAGTAM010000693.1 GCA_023422485.1 Pseudomonadota bacterium
CCAGGCCGCCCGCGGTGGCGAGGGTTCCGCCGGAGAGGCGGCTTCCGGCCTTGCGCGACCACGCCACCGCGCCGCCGCGGGCGAGGTCGACGGCCGTCAGCGTCGAGAAGGCCGGCTCGCCCTTCGCCTCTCCGGTCTCGGTGTAACGGATGTCTCCGCGTCCGCCGGCGGCCGGCGCCGTCTTCACCGTGTAGGTCGCCGCCCCGTGGCGCACCTGGGCGAAGGCGAGGCCGCTTCCCGCGTCGTAGGCCACCGGATGCCAGGAGACCGCCCCGAGGGGCCCGGGGCTGACCACCGTGCCCTCCGGGCTCGGCGGCACGAACAGGTTCTTGTGCGTGATGAGTGGGGCGGACTTGCCGAGGAGCCGTCCGTCCGTGCGATCGTGGACGTAGATCCAGCCGAGCTTGCTCGCCTGCGCCACCGCCTTCACCGGCCCCTTCTCGGTGGGGTAGTCGAGCAGGAAGGGCGGGCTCGCCACGTCGTAGCCCCACTGCTCGTGCGGCACCTGCTGGAAGTGCCAGCGGAGCTGCCCGGTCCGCACGTCGAGCGCCACGAGGCTCATCGTGTAGAGATTGTCGCCAGGGCGCGTCAGACCGAAATTCTGCGGCGCCGGGTTGCCGGTGCCGAGATAGATCAGCCCGAGATCGGCGTCGTGGGCCGGCGTCATCCAGAGCGAGCCGCCGCCGACCTTCCAGGCATCCGCGTGCCGGGAGGCTGCGGCCTTTTCCGCGGCATGGTCGCGGTTGAGCGGGATGCCGTCCGGGGTCTTTTCGGCGAAATCGCCTTCCCAGCCATCGGCCTTGGTGACGTACCAGCGCCAGCGCTCCTCGCCGGTCTTCGCATCGTAGGCGGCGAGCCAGCCGCGCCGGCCGTAGCAGCCCTCGATCCCGACCACGGCGCCGCCGTCGAGGCCGCCTCGCTCATCCTCGACATGGAGGCCGTAGCCAGCGCCCGTCACTCCGACGATGACGAGACCTTCGGCCACCAGCGGCGGCATCTTGAAGCCGAGGCGACTCGATCCCTGGACCGGCTTGTCACCCAAGCTCGCAGCCAGCGCCGAGGCGGTCTCGGTCTCGCCCTCCTCCGGGCGCACCGCCTCGCGGTCCCAGACCAGCCGGCCAGTCTTCGCGTCGAGGGCGATGACGCGCCCGTCCATGGTCGCCTCGAAGACCAGGGCGCCGGACACGGCGACTCCTCTGTTCGAGGGCGGTCCGAAGATCTTCTCCGTGCGCGTCTTGTGAGTGTAGGTCCACAATACCTTTCCGGACTTGGCCTCCAACGCCGCCACGTGGTTGCCCGTGGTCGAGACGTACATCACGCCCTCCACCACAACAGGCTCGGCCTGGAAATAGCCGGTCACGCCGGTCTGGAAGATCCAGGCGGGACGCAGGCGCGCGACGTTGCCTCGGTCGATCTGCGCCAGCGGCGAATGATGGGTGTTGGAGGCGTCGCGCCCGAAGGCCGGCCAGTCGCCGGAGGGGCGGGCAGTCTCCTGCGCCGAGGCGCCAGCAATCGGCAGCAGAGCCGGCAAGAGGAGCAGCCATGCGGCGGCGCTTCGGACGGGACGCGTCTTCGAGGGCCCAACAAGCGGCGTCGTGTGGCGTCTCACGTTCGATCCTCCCGTCCTTGGCTTCTTGGTTACGGTGGACCGGCGATCCTGTCGAACGACCATGACATTTCAGGCCCCGCTTTCTCGCGTCCCCCGACTTTCTCGGAGCCATCGTCCGTCTGCGCCGTTGTTAGGCACGCAGAGGCCGCCGGTGTCCGTCCCGGACATTCCAGCAGCGGTCACCTGAGTTGAGACGTGAGGACTTGATGCGAACTCTGATTTTGGCCGCGACGCTGGCCTTCGCCGGACCGGCTTTCGCCCAAACCGCTGCGCCGACGGCACCGCGGCCCGGCGCACCGGTGGTTGGCGGCCAGAACAATACGGGAGCCGACACGAACGTCACGATCCCCCGCGGCAGCACCGGAGCCGACACCGTGCAGACCGATTCGGCGGTGGGCGGCAACGCCAACCAGCCCTCGCGCGCGGTGCCCCAGGGCAGCGGCGGCGGCGGAAGCGGCAGCTCCGGCGGCAACTAATCCAGGAAATCACTCTTCCTGAAAAGACAGGTCGGGGCCGGCCAATCGCCGGTTCCGGCTCAGTTCCGTGGCGGCATCCGCAGTTCGAACTGCGCGCCCTGGCCGGGTCTCAGCGTCAGCGTGCCGTCGAGCTGGCGGGCCAGATTGCCGATCACGCGCATGCCGAGACTTGCTCGCGCCTTCAGCGGATCGAAGCCTGGCGGCAGGCCGACGCCGTCGTCGCAGACCGAGACGGTCAACCCACCATCCTCCCGCATCACCGCCTCGACGCGGATCTCGCCGTGACCTTCGGGATAGGCGTACTTGATCGCGTTGGTCACGAGTTCGTTCACGAACAGTCCGAGCGGAATCGCGAGATCGGCCGGCATCGTCACCGCGGCCGCTCGACAGCGCAGCGCATGGGCGCCTGCACTTTCCGTCAGCTTCTCGCATAGGGCTTCGAGGAAGCCGGCCACGTCGATCCGGGTGAGATCCGGCTGGCGCCAGAGCTGGTCGTGAACCTGAGCCACCGCCTCGACGCGGGCGCGTGCATCGGCCAGCGCGCTCTTCACGCTTTCGTTCTCGGTGCCGCGCGCTTGGAGCGCGAGCAGGCCCGCCACCACGGCGAGGCTGTTCTTGACCCGGTGGCTCATCTCGCGGCTCAGGAGGTCCTGCCGCTCGAGAGCGACCTTGAGCTTCGCCTCCGAGCGCTGACGCTCGATCGCACTGCCGAGCAGGTTGGCGAAGCCCTGCATGAAGGCGATGTCGGCCGGGCCGAACACGCCCTCGCGGATGTCGTCCACCTCCAGCACGCCGTAATGGCCATCCCGATTGGCGATGAGGACGTTCACCGCCCGCCGGATGCCGTGGCTTGCCATCAATTCCGGCGTTCGGAAGCGGGTCTCGTTCTCAAGGTGATTGGAGATGACGGGCTGTCCGGTCTTCAGGGCGTAGCCGGCGGGTGAGGCGAGGTCGGCGCCGACCACCGCGCGGCCGACGCAGTCCGGCTCCCAGCCGATGCCCGCGCAGACGAGGAGCACGTCCTGGGTCGGCTGATATTCGAGCGCCTTGCAGAACTGAGCCTGCATCCCCTCCGCGCAGAGTTCGGTCGCCCGCTGCAGCAGCGGCAGAAGCTCGGTGGCGCGAAGGGCCTCCACGCCGAAGTCGGACAGGATCGCCTGCTGGCGCAGCCGAAGGTCCAGGGCCTCCGGCGAAATGTCGGTCATGGGGTCGTCTCAGGGTTCCCCGGATGCGGGTGTTCGCGCAAGCGAAGCGCGATGGCAGACGACGATGTCGGCAATATGGGAAAGATCAGGCTTCGATGAGAGATGGATTGGGGAGTTGAAATGGAAAGGCCCGGCCGCGCCGCGCCTTTCCCTGCCCGGCCTGTCTCAGGGCTTGGCGTCGAGAAGCTTTTCCGCGCGGGTGACCGCCGCCTCGCAGCCCTTGGCGTCGCCCTTGCCGTCGGCGGTGCGGGCCTCTTCCAGGGCGACCCGAGCCTGCTGGGCCTGATCCCCACCCTTGCCGGCTTCCGCCGACTTCTCGGGCGGAGCCTCGCGCCGGTCGGTCTGCCCCCCGGTGCCGGTCTGTCCCTCGCCCTCGCGATGGGCGGCGACGGTCTTGCTGCCGGTCGAGGCGGCGATCGACTCCGAGGCTTCGGACTTCGCCCGTCCGTCGAGGGCGGCGATCCGGTCGGAGCAGGGCGAGGCGAGGGCCGGTCCGGCCAGAAGGCTTGCGAGAATCGGAAGGCAGAGGGCGGCGCGTGCGGCCTGCGTCATGGAGGGGCATCCTCTTCGTGGCGAATAGCGACGGAGAAAGCCGCGAGGACGCGTCCGGGTTGCCAGATGAGCCGATGAGACCGCCCCTGCAACGGGAGCATGGCGGCGTCATCGTCTCCGGCATCGCCGATCAGGCCGCCTTGATCGTCGAGAGGAAGCCGCTCACGGCGGAGCCGAGTTGCGCGGAGCGGCGGGTGAGTTCCGACGCCGAAGCGAGAACCCGGGCCGAGGCGGCGCCGGTCTGACCCGCCACGTCGCGCACCGCCGCGATGTTTCCGGTCACGGAGTGGGTGCCCTGCGCCGCCTGGGCCACGTTGCGCACGATCTCCTGCGTGGCGGCGCCCTGCTGCTCCATCGCCGCAGCCACGCCGCCGGCAATGGCCTGCAGCTCGACGATGGTTCGGCCGATCGCCTGAATGGCATCCACCGCTTGGCGCGTCTCGCTCTGAATGTCGCCGATCTGCGCGGCGATCGTCCGGGTGGCTTGGCTCGTCTGCTCGGCCAGGTCCTTGACCTCGCCCGCGACCACGGCAAAGCCCCGTCCCGACTCGCCGGCCCGCGCCGCCTCGATCGTGGCGTTCAGGGCCAGCAGGTTGGTCTGGCCCGCGATGCTCGAGATCATGCCGACCACGGCGCCGATCTTCTGCGCACCTTTGGACAGGTTGCGGATGATCGCATCCGTGCGCGCGGCATCGGCGGCCGCCCGGTCGGACATGCCGGAGGAGCGGGCGACCTGCGCCGCGATCTCGCCGATCGATGAGGCCATCTCCTCGCTGGCGGAGGCGACCGTCTGCACGTTGGCCGACATCTGCTCGGCCGCGCCTGCCACGCTCGCCGACTGCTCGGTGGTGGTGGAAGCCGACCGCGCCATGTCCTGCGCCGTCGCTTCCATTTCACCGGCGGCGGAGGCCAGGGCGAGGGCAAGGCCGGAGACTTCGGCCTCGAAGCTCTGCATGGCCTGATCGAGGGTCTTGGACCGGCGCAACTTCGCCTCCGCGTCGTGCGCCCCGCGCAGATCCGCATCGCGTCGGGCGATCATCGCATCCTTGAACACCTGAACCGCACGGGCCATCGCTCCGATCTCGTCACGCCGGGCCGCACCCTCGACCGAGACCGTGAGATCCCCCGCCGCGAGCCGGCTCATGGTGCCGGTGATGGTCTTGATCGGCCGGGCGACGCCGCCGACCACAGTCACGACGCCGTAGGCAAGGCCGCCGCAGGCCAGCAGCAGGCAGGCCAGGATCGCCCCGCCCGACCAGCCGGCTGCGACCTGCGAGCGGGCGAACTCGGCCTGACTCTCGCGAAGCTGCAGGGCGGTGAGTTTCGACATGGTCTGGTGGAATTGCGGCATCCGCAGCAGCAGGGTCTCGTGCGCGGCGGCATGTGCGTCGAGATCGCCCCGGGTCAACTGCGTGACGAGATCGGCGACCATCGCCCCGTTCCGGGACATCTGCCCCTGCATCACCGCCACGAGCTTCGCCTCCTCGTCGGTGAGGTGGGTCGAAACGTAATCGGACCACGCCTTGCCGAGTTCGCGCGCGCTCCGCTCGATCGCTTCCGCGGCCGCCTTCGGAATGCTCTGTCCGTCGGCAGCACCGCGCGACGTCTCAATGATGTGGTCGTAGCTGTCGCGCATGGCCAGAAACTGGCTCAGCGGGATCAGCCGATCCTCGAAATTCGTCCTGAGGCTCGCGTTGCTCCAGTAGAGCCCGAGACTGCCGACACCTGTCGAGATCAGGAGCAGCAATCCCATGAACGACAGCATGAGGATCAGGCGGCTCTTGATCGTCACGGGCAACATGGAGGGCACCTCACGGCGTTTCTCGCTTTGAGGCCGATCCTGGCGCCGAAAGATGCAAGATAAGTAAAATATGTTGGTTCAAGCCGAGGTAAGATGCCGGCAGCCGATACAATCCTAAGCTCGGGAGCGGGCCGGCAGGGGGCGTTGGCGAGGACCTTCGCCGTGCGCCGGCACGATCGAGCGGATCCACCGCGCTGAATCGATCCGTCGGGAGACAAAGAGAAGCGCCCCCGATGCGACCGGCCGAACCTCGCAGGAGGTGCAGCGGGCCGCGTCGAGGGCGCTGTTCGCGGACTCGGATGCGGACCGATCCCGGCCTCGGGCCGGGATCAGGGAGCGGATCAGGTGCTGAGCTGGTCGCGCAGCGGCAGCTCGCGCACCCGGCGTCCCGTGGCGGCGAAGACCGCGTTGGCGATCGCCGGCGCGACCGGGGGCACGCCCGGCTCGCCGACGCCGCCAAGCGGGCTGTCATAGTCGTTCGAGGGCACGAGATGGACCCGCACCACCTTCGGGGCGGCGTCGATGCGGATGACCTCGTAGCCGTCGTAGTTCGCCTGCTCGGCCCGGCCGTTCTTGAAGGTGATCTTCGAGGTGAGCGCGAGGCCCATCCCCATGACCACGGCGCCCTCCATCTGCGAGCGGACGCGCTCCGGATTCACCTGCGGCCCGCAATCGACGGCGATATCGATGGCGTGGACCTTCACCCCACCCTTGTCGTCGACCTCCACCTCGGCCGCGACCGCGGTGTAGGTGACGAAGCTGTAGTGGCCGGCGATGCCCAGCCCCCGGCCCTTCTCCAGCTTGCGGCCCCACTTGGCCCCGTCCGCCACCGTCTCGATCACGCGGCGCAGGCGGCCGGTATCGACGGGGTAGCGCTTGGGATCCTCGCCGTAGTTCCAGACATCGCCGATCTCGGTCGGGTCGATTTTTCGCGCTGGGCCGATCAGCTCCAGCAAATACTCCTTGGGATCGCGGCCCGCGGCATGCGCGAGTTCGGCCACGAAGGACTGGATCGCGAAGGCGTGCGGGATGTTGGAGACCGAGCGGAACCAGCCGATCCGGGTATGGGCGGAGGCCTCCGGGTTCTCGAAGCGCAGGTTCTTCAGGGCGAGCGGGTTGTTGACGAGGCCCATGCCGAGCTCGAACGGCAGTTCGTGCTTCGGGTCGGGCGCGAAGATCGAGCCGATCGTCGGCGCCACCGAGCGGTGAAGCCACGCCACCGGCATGCCCTTGTCGTCGACGCCCGCCTCGATCCGCTCGACCGAGATCGTGTGGTAGTAGCTGTGCTGGATGTCGTCCTCGCGGGTCCAAACCAGCTTGACCGGCTGACCGTCCATCGCCTGCGAGCAGAGCGCGGCCTCGACCACGTAGTCGGGCTTCGACTTGCGGCCGAAGCCGCCGCCGAGCAGCGTCACGTTCACCCGCACTTTGTCGGCCGGCAGGTTGAGGCGCTTCACCACCCGGTCGTGGGGGGCCGGCCGTGCCAGCCTGCAGGCCCCCAACTCGCCCGCGCCGGCCGTT
>JAGTAM010000006.1 GCA_023422485.1 Pseudomonadota bacterium
TGTTACCGCCCACGGGTGCGCATGAAATGCGACGGGGCCCCAAACCGGAGCCCCGTACACGAGCGGGTGCCTAGACGAGAACACCGGCACCGTCAATGGCGCGACCGAACCGCGACGCCGCCGCGCCCCGATGCTCAACCCTTCGTTAACCCTGGTATCGCCTGAATCGCGCGAGAGAATCCCCTGATTTCGACGGAGCGCCGACCCATGCCGACGCCAACGACCCGTGCCAGCCTTCTCGGTCTCGCCCTCACCGGCAGCCTTCTCGCCGGCCCGGCCCGCGCGAATTTCCAGTCCTGCCTCGCCGGTATCCAGGCGCAGGCCGCCGCTGCCGGCGTCTCGGCGCAGACCTTCCGGTCGGCGACGGCCAACATCGCCTACGACGACAAGGTGATCGAGCTGTCCCAGGCGCAACCCGAATTCAAGACGCCGATCTGGGACTACATGTCGGCGCTGGTGGACGAAGAGCGGGTCGAGGACGGGCGCGCGGCCATGCGCCAGCACGCGCAGGCGCTGGCGAATGCCGAGGCGCGCTACGGCGTCGATCGCCACACCATCGCTGCGGTGTGGGGCGTCGAGTCGAATTTCGGCAAGAACCTCGGCAAGATGCCTCTGGTGCAGTCGCTGGCCACGCTCGCCTGCTCGAACAACCGCCGCCGGGACTTCTTCCGCTCCGAATTGATCGCCACCTTGAAGATCATCGAGCGCGGCGACATCGAGGCCTCTCGCCTCACCGGCTCCTGGGCCGGCGCGTTCGGCCAGACGCAGTTCATGCCGACCACCTACCAGCGCCTCGCCGTGGACGGGGACGGTGACGGGCGGCGCGACGTGGTCGATTCGGTCGCCGACGCGGTCGCCTCCACCGCCAACTTCCTGCGCGTGGCCAAGTGGTCGAACGCGCAGCCCTGGGGCTACGAGGTGCGGCTGCCGCGCGGCTTCAACGTTGCGGGCGCCGGCCGCAAGAACAAGCACGCGGTCGGCCACTGGGCCTCGCTCGGCGTCACTCGCGTCGACGGCCGGCCGCAGACGGGGGAGGGCCCCGCCGGCATCCTGGCCCCCGCCGGCATCAACGGCCCGGCCTTCCTCGTCACCAAGAACTTCGACGCGATCTACTCCTACAACGCCGCCGAGTCCTATGGGCTCGCCATCGCTGTCCTCTCGGACCGGCTGCGCGGGCGCCCCGGCGTCCAGGCCGATTGGCCGACCGACGACCCGCCCCTCTCGCGCGCCGAGCGCCGCGACCTCCAGAGTCGCCTGATCGCCCGCGGCTACGACGTCGGCGAGCCGGACGGAAAGGTCGGCTCCAAGACCCGCGAGGCGATCAAGGACGTCGAGCGCCAGCTCGGCATGCCGGCCACGGGCCGACCGGGGGGGAAGGTGCTGGAGGCGTTGCGGCGGGGATAGCACTTCGTCTCATCGCTCAATCGCGGGCCGCGTGGTGTCCGTGCGCTCCGTCGCACGGGTCATCCGCGGCCTTTTCGATTTGCGAATTTTGATCAACGGACGCGCTTTGCTGCCGCCAGTAAGGGCGACACGGCCGAGACAACAAAAAGCCCGCCCCGAGCATCTCGGGACGGGCGCTTCGGCGAAAGCGACTCCGTGGAGCCGCCCTCATCCCAAAAATCACTCCGCGGCAGCGGGAGCCTTCTCGGCCTTGGCCGGGCGGTCGTTGCGCTCGACGATACGGGCGGACTTACCGCGACGGTCGCGCAGGTAGTACAGCTTGGCGCGGCGGACCTTGCCGCGGCGGGCCACCTTGATCGAATCGATCATCGGGGAGTGCACGGGGAACACGCGCTCCACGCCCTCGCCGTAGGAAATCTTGCGGACGGTGAAGCTCTCGTTGAGGCCGCCGCCGTTGCGGGCGATGCAGACGCCCTCGTAAGCCTGGACGCGGGTGCGCTCGCCTTCCTTGACGCGGACATTGACGATGACCGTGTCGCCCGGCTGGAAATCCGGAATGGTCTTGGCGAGGCGGGCGACTTCTTCCCGCTCGAGCTGCTCGATGATGTTCATTGGAAACGCTCCGGCCGTTAGCGCCCGTCCGGTAAAGTCCGGGCGTCAGGATTTCGGCATCCTGTTGTGAGTTGGCCGGGCCTGTACCCGATGCGCGCGGCTTTGTCGATGGGTTCGACGGGCCGGAGGCCTCAGTAGCGGGAGGGCACGATCATCGCAGGCGAAATCGGCGCGCGGATGTAGTCGGCATGCCGCACGCGATCCGGCAGCACCACCGGCGGATGCTCGACGGGGCCGTAGGGGATCTGCTCCAGCAGATGGCTGATGCAGTTGAGGCGGGCGCTGCGCTTGTTGTCCGCCTCGACCACCCACCACGGCGCCTCGGGAATGTGGGTGCGCGCCAGCATGTCCTCCTTGGCGCGGGTATAGTCCTCCCAGCGGCGGCGCGACTCGACGTCCATCGGCGAGAGCTTCCACTGCTTGAGCGGGTCGGCGATGCGCATCCGGAAGCGCAGGGCCTGCTCGGCATCGGTGATCGAGAACCAGTACTTCACCAGCCTTATGCCCGAGCGCACCAGCATGCGCTCGAATTCCGGCACGGAGCGGAAGAACTCCTCGACCTCGGCCTCGGTGCAGAAGCCCATGACGCGCTCGACGCCGGCGCGGTTGTACCAGGAGCGGTCGAACAGCAGGATCTCGCCGGCCGCCGGCAGGTGGGCGACGTAGCGCTGGAAGTACCATTGCGTGCGCTCGCGCTCGTTCGGGGCGGGCAAAGCCGCCACGCGGCAGATGCGGGGATTGAGGCGCTGGGTGATGCGCTTGATCACGCCGCCCTTGCCGGCCGAATCGCGGCCCTCGAAGATCACGACGACCCGCAGACCCTCGGTCTTCACCCAATCCTGGAGCCGGACCAGTTCGTGCTGGAGCCGGAGCAACTCGCGAAAATAGGTGCGGCGGGAGGGCGCCTCGCCGTCGTCGTGGTCCTCGTCGAAGCTGAGCTCAAGCTCCTCGTCGTAGCTGTCGGCCAATTCCCGGCGGATCGCCTCGAAATCGCTGGGGTTCGGGCGGCTGTCGTCGCGCATGGGGGCTCAGTCCGGTCGTCGGCTCGTACCCGACGCCTTAGAGCATTCTGGTATGACAGAGCGGCGAAGGCGGCCGGTCATCGAGCCGCGCCGAAGCGCCGATCAGCGTCGCGACGCCGTTCCCGATCGTCACCTCGGAGCGACCGCTCCGAGCGGACCCGGCACACGATATCGGCTTCGACCCGCCGGCCTCAGTTGCGGACGGAGCCGGTGGTCGTCACGGCCGCATGCGGCTTGGCGGCAACGGAGGCCGGCTTCGGCTTCGAGGCCTCTGTGCTCTTCTCTTCCTTGCCCGGCTTCTCATCCTTGCCCGGCTTCTTGGCGAGCACCTTGCTGAAGGCACTCACGTCGCCATCGGCATCGGCGACCGCG
>JAGTAM010000098.1 GCA_023422485.1 Pseudomonadota bacterium
GCACCGGCCACCGGACGCTCCCGCGCCTTGCCGCGCCCCTTCGAGACACCTATAGCGCAGGGCCGACGACAGAACCGCCGCATGACCGCTCAGACCGCACCCGCCTTCCCGCACCGGCACCTGCTCGGCATCGAAGGCCTGAGCCGTCCGGACATCGAATCGCTCCTGGAGCGGGCCGACGCCGCGGTCGCCCTGTCGCGGCAGGTCGAGAAGAAGCGCAACGTCCTGCGGGGCCGCACGCAGATCAACCTGTTTTTCGAGCCCTCGACCCGCACGCAATCCTCGTTCGAACTCGCGGGTAAGCGGCTCGGCGCCGACGTGATGAACATGTCGGTGGCCTCGTCCTCGGTGAAGAAGGGCGAGACGCTGATCGACACGGCGGCGACGCTCAATGCCATGCGGCCCGACATCATCGTGGTGCGCCACCACGCGGCGGGCGCCGTGCATCTCCTGGCCCGCAAGGTCGATTGCGCGGTGGTCAACGCCGGCGACGGCGCCCACGAGCACCCGACCCAGGCGCTCCTCGACGCGCTCACCATCCGCCGCAACAAGGGCGGCATCGAGGGGCTTCAGGTCGCGATCTGCGGCGACGTCCTGCACTCGCGGGTGGCACGCTCCAACATCATCCTACTTCAGGCGCTCGGCGCCCGGGTGCGGGTGATCGGCCCCTCGACGCTGCTGCCCACCGGCATCGAGCGTTTCGGCGTCGACGTCTTCACCGACATGCGCGCGGGCCTGAAGGGCTGCGACATCGTGATGATGCTGCGCCTCCAGCGCGAGCGCATGAATGGCTCCTTCGTGCCGAGCGTGAAGGAATACTTCCGCTATTACGGCCTCGACGGCGACAAGCTGGCGCTGGCCAAGCCCGACGCGCTGGTGATGCATCCCGGTCCCATGAACCGCGGGGTCGAGATCGCCTCCGACATCGCCGACGGGGCGCAATCGCTGATCCGCGAACAGGTCGAGATGGGCGTCGCCGTGCGCATGGCCGTGCTGGAAGCGCTGGCGACCCACCTGCCGAACGGGTGAACCGAATGAGCGCGCTCGTCCTCTCCAACGCCCATCTCCTCGATCCCGCGACCGGCCGCGAGGGCTCCGGTGCCGTGCTCGTGCGCGAGGGCCGCATCGCCGATGTCGCCTGGGGTGCCGCCCCCGGCGCACCGGAGAACTGCCAAAGAATCGACTGCGGCGGGCTCACCCTCGCCCCCGGCCTGATCGACCTGCGCGCCTTCGTCGGCGAGCCCGGCGCCGAGCACCGCGAGACCCTCGCCTCGGCGAGCGCCGCCGCGGCGGCCGGCGGCGTGACGACGCTCGTCTGCATGCCCGACACCAACCCCGTCATCGACGGGCCGGCCATCGTCGATTTCGTGCTGCGCCGCGCCCGCGACACGGCGAGCGTCAACGTGCTGCCGGCGGCTGCCATCACCAAGGGCTTGGCCGGCCGCGAGATGACCGAGTTCGGCCTGCTGGCGGAAGCCGGAGCGGTGGCTTTCACCGACGGGCTCAAGGCCGTCACCAACGCCCAGGTGATGCGCCGCGCGCTCACCTATGCCCGCGACTTCGGCGCGCTGCTGATGCAGCATGTCGAGGAGCCGGACCTCGTCGGCGACGGCGTGATGAACGAGGGCGAGATGGCCTCGCGGCTGGGCCTGCTCGGCATCCCGCGCGAGGCCGAAACGGTGATGCTGGAGCGCGACATCCGCCTCGTGCGCCTTACCGGCGGGCGCTACCACGCGGCGATGATCTCCTGCGCCGATTCCGTCGAGATCGTGCGGCGCGCGAAAGAGGCGGGCCTGCCCGTCACCTGCGGCGTCTCGGTCAACAACCTCGTGCTCAACGAGGGCGACATCGGCCACTACCGCACCTTCTGCAAGCTCTCGCCCCCCTTGCGCCGCGAGGACGACCGGGCGGCGGTGATCGCCGCGCTCAACGAGGGCGTGATCGACGTCATCGTCTCCGATCACAATCCGCAGGACGTCGAGACCAAGCGCCTGCCCTTCGCCGAGGCCGCCGACGGCGCGCTCGGCATCGAGACGCTGCTCGGCGCGAGCCTTCGCCTGCTGCATACCGGCGACGTGAGCCTGACGACGCTGCTCGGCGCGCTCTCGGCCAACCCGGCGAGGCTGCTCGGGCGCGAGGCCGGGCGCTTGGAGAAAGGTGCCCCCGCCGATCTCGTGCTGATCGACCCCGACCTTCCTTACGTGCTGGACAAGCGGCACCTGAAGTCGCGTTCCAAGAACTCGCCCTTCGACGAGGCGCGGCTCCAGGGCGCGGCTGTGCTGACGCTGGTCGGCGGCCGGATCGTCCACCGCTCCGACCTTTCGGCCATCGCCGCATGACGACGCTGCTTACGGCCGGCTGGCCGGCCCTCATCGCCGCCCTCGTGTTCGGCTACGCCTGCGGCGCGATTCCGTTCGGGCTGATCCTGACGAAGTTCGCCGGCCTCGGCGATGTCCGGGCCATCGGCTCGGGCAATATCGGTGCGACCAATGTGCTGCGCACCGGCCGCAAGGGTTTGGCGGCCGCGACCCTTCTCTGCGACGCGCTGAAGGGCACGCTGCCGGTGCTCGCCGCCGGCCATTGGGGGGAGGGGCCGGCGCTGGCAGCCGGGCTCGGCGCCTTCCTCGGCCATCTCTTTCCGGTCTGGCTCGGCTTCAAGGGCGGCAAGGGGGTGGCGACCTTCATCGGCGTGTTGCTGGCGCTCAGCCCCCTGACCCTGCTCGCCTTCGCCGCGATCTGGCTCGGGCTGGCCTTCGCCCTGAAATATTCCTCGCTGGCCGCCCTCGCGGCCTCCGCCGCCACGCCCCTCGTGCTGTGGGCACTCGGACACGGAGCGGTTGCAGCACTCTTCCTCGTGCTCGCAGCGCTGCTATGGTGGAAGCACGCGCCCAACATCCGCCGACTCGCCGCCGGCACCGAGGGCCGGATCGGGCAGAAGGGCTGAGGACGGCCCCCTCCCGTCAGGAGGGGGACCGGATGCAGCTCACCGACGCACAGCGCCTCGACTGGCTGCGGCTGATCCGCACCGATGGCATCGGCCCGCGCACCTTCCGCGGCCTGATCAACCGCTTCGGCAGCGCTTCCGCCGCCCTCGACGCCCTGCCGGACCTGACGAAGCGCGCCGGCAAACGCGCCGTGCCGCCCTCAAAAGCGGAGGCCGAGCGCGAGATGGCCGCCGCCGCCCGCCTCGGCATCCGATTCATCGCCATGGGGGAAGCGGCCTACCCGAAAGCGCTGCACGCCACCGACACCGCCCCGCCGCTGATCGCGGTACGCGGCGATCCGGCGGCCCTTCTGAGGGCGTCGGTGGCGATCGTCGGCTCGCGCAACGCCTCGACGGCGGGCCTCGCCTTCACCGAGCGGCTCGCCCGCGGTTTCGGTGAGGCCGGCCTCGTCGTGGTCTCGGGGCTCGCCCGCGGCATCGATGCCCGCGCCCACAGGGCCACGCTTTCGACCGGCACCGTCGCGGTCCTCGCCGGCGGGCAGGACCGGATCTATCCGGAGAACCATGCCGGCCTCGTCGAGGAGATCGTCGGTGCGGGCGGGGCCGTGGTCGCCGAGATGCCGATGGGCTGGGTGCCGCGCGGGCGCGATTTCCCCCGGCGCAATCGCATCATCTCTGGGCTCAGCCTCGGTACGGTCGTCGTGGAGGCGGCGCGGCGCTCCGGCTCGCTCATCACCGCCCGCTTCGCGCTGGAGCAGGGCCGCGAGGTGTTCGCGGTTCCGGGCTCCCCGCTCGATCCGCGGGCGGAAGGCACCAACGACCTGATCCGCGAGGGTGCGACGCTGGTCGGCGAGGTCGAGCACGTCCTGTCCGTTCTCGCTCCGCTGATGGACGGGCGCGCATCGCCCGCGGAAGGCTTGAACGACCGCCCCGAGAGGTCGGGCACGCCCGACTACTGGGACGAGATCGATTTCGACGCTGGCTCGGCAGCCGCCCTGCCGCTGTTTCCCGACGCGACGGACTCGGCCGGCTCTTTCGCAGAGCCGCAATTCGAATCCCAATGCGAACCGCACGACGACCGCACCCGGCTGATCGCGTGTCTCAGCCCCACCCCGGTCGGCACCGACGAACTCGCCCGCTCGTCCGGCCTGCCGGTCCGGGTCGTGCAGACGACGCTGCTCGAACTCGAACTCGATGGCCGGATCGAGCGGCATGGAAGCGGAACGGTGTCCCTGGCTTCGCGGGCATGGGCCGGGCGATCCGGCTCGTGAGGACGGACGCGTCGGCCCCGCTTCCGCTTTTGATCGCCGTTCAGACCGTTTCCGGTTGATCGCTTCGGGCTTTACCGGACTCCGTCATTATCGGGGCGGAGGCACCGGGGGCGTCAAACCGCGTCCTCTTGATGACCTCGGTGTCCTCTCTGGCCCTCGCGAGGCGCGGCGCAAGCAATCCAGGGCGCGGCTTTTCCGGAGATCGCGCGGCCTGGATTACTTCGGCTCCGCCTCGCGATGACGGCGTCCGGCACAATCCGAAGCGATCAGCCGGAAACGGAATCAAACGGATCGTGCATCGAACCGCGTGATGGCGCGGGAGGGAGGCTCCAATGAACAAAAATCATTTCATCCGGCGCTTGGACTTAAGACTCCGTCAAACACTCCGCATTGCGGTTGTGGCGAATCACGATTATTGGGCCGCAATCCAATTTCGGTTCGGCTACAAGAGTCGATATCGATAATCCTGCAATGCCGCCCGGACGAGGCGGCATGCGGGCGGGGGCTCGAAAGCGGTGGCGCGGTTTCTTCGTTTTGCTCGGATGCGGACCGTCTCTCTGAGACATCCGCGGCGACTCGTGGGCGCGACGGCGCTGATGCTGGCCCTCTCCCTCTCCTCGACCGCGGTTCTCGCCTACGCCGATCTGCTGCCGGCGAACCTCGACATCGATCTCGGCCTGTTCGAGAGCGACGCCCCGGCCGGCCTTCCGCACGTCGCCCAGAAGATCGCGCTGGGCGGTCCGTTGAGCATCGTCGCCTTCGGCTCCTCCTCGACGGAGGGCATCGGCGCGAGTCATCCCGCCGCCGCCTATCCCGCCCGCCTCGAAGCCGGGCTGCGCCGCGCCCTGCCGCATCTCGGCGGCCGGATCACCGTCGCCAACCGCGGCATCGGCGGCGAGGCCGTGGACGAGATGCTCGCCCGGCTCGACCGGGACGTGATCGCGCCGCGGCCCGATCTCGTGATCTGGCAAACCGGCAGCAACGACGCCCTTCGCGGCGTCTCCCTCGACCATTTCCGCGAGGCGACCGAGACGGCGCTGGAGCGCATCCGCGCGGCGGGCATCGACGTGGTGCTGATGGAGCCGCAATGGTGCCCGGCGTTGGACGCCACGCCCGGCGCCGACCGGTTCCGCGACGCGGTGCGCGCACTGGGGCACGACCTCGACATCCCGGTGATCCGCCGCTCGGACCTGATGCGCGACTGGATCGGCCAGGGCCGGCTGACCCGCACCGAATTGTTCGCGAGCGACGGCCTGCACATGGCGGATGGCGGCTACGCCCTGCTCGCCGAGGCCGCGCAGGAGACGGTGCTCGACGGCGCCGAGGCGGCCCCCGTCGCCGTCGCCGCGGCGGGGGCGGATTGAAGCAGGCCCTCGGGGCGGCCCGCGTCGTCCGTTTCCTCGCTGCCGGACTTCTGCTCGCGGCCACATCGGCCGCGGCGGTCGACACGCGCCTGCTCCCCGAGAACCCGCGCTACACCCGCAACAAGACCTGTGCGGACGTGACCGTGGTGGCCCCCGGCCGCCGGCCCGGCACCCATCCGCTCGACGACCGGATCAGCCCCAACCCGGCCCTGTCGCCGATGAGCCAGGGCGACAGCGCGATCTGCTTTGCCTACGCCACCGCCGACATGATCTCGCAGCGCGTCGGCGTCACGGTCTCGGCGCTCGATGTGGCCACCCGCTATTACTTCGCCGACCCGGCCGGCCTGCTGCATAGCCGCGACGGCGCCCTGCGGCGCACCCTGCGCCGGCATCCCGACCTCGCCAAGGCGATCGCCGAAAGCCGCAACGACACCGAGGCGAGCCGCGAGCGCAACCCTGGGCGAAAGCCCTATTTCGACAAGCTTGAGGACGGGCAGGAGGAGGCGGCCACGCTCCTCTACAATCTCGGCGGCCTGTGCCTGGACCGGGACCTGCCCTCCTTCGACGGCTACGGCCAGCACGCCCGCACCTTCGGTGCCCTGCGCTGGCGCAGCCGCGTCGCCGCCCCCAAGATCTCGTGGCGCAGCCTCGGCGGGACGGTGCCGCGCCTGCGCGATCCCGAGACCGACGCCTTCAATGCCGGCTGGATCGCCCATGTCGAGCGGCGCTGCCGGCGAAGGCCGCTGCCGGTGCCCCTGATCCCGATCTCGGATTCGATCGCCGACAACCAGCTCGATTTCATGGACAAGGCGGCCCGCCGGGAGCCCGGCCTCAAGGCCGGCACCGACCGGCTGATGGCGATGATCGACTACGCCCTCGACCGGGGCCGCCTGCCGGTGATCGGCTATTCCTGGTACGTGCTGGAGGAGCGCCTCCCGAAGGATCCGGACATCGCCGCCGACCATTCGAGCCCGATCATCGCCCGGCGCAAAGTGGCGGGCCGCTGCCAATACCATCTGCAGGACAATACCGGCGAGTACTGTGCCCGGATGCGGCCCGGCATCGCCGAGCGCTGCGACCTCGGCCGGGTCTGGCTCGACGAGGACGAGTTGCGCGCCTCGCTCTACAGCGTGATCTATCTGCGGTAGTTTTTTTGAGCGCAGGATACCGGACATGACGATCGAGATCGGCTTCCTCGTCTTCCCGCGGGTGCAGCAACTCGACCTCACCGGACCCTACGAGGTGCTGGCCATGGTCCCCGGCGCCCGCGTCCATCTCGTCGCGAAGACACGCGACCCGCTCGCCAGCGCCACCGGTCTCGTGCTGACGCCGACCGTCACCTTCGCCGAATGCCCGGTCCTCGACGTGATCTGCGTGCCGGGCGGCGCGGGCGTGAACCCGCTGATGGAGGATGGTGAGACCCTCGATTTCCTGCGCCGACAGGCGGCGGGTGCGCGCTACCTCACTTCCGTCTGCACCGGCGCCCTGGTGCTCGGCGCGGCCGGACTCTTGCGGGATAAGCGTGCCACCACCCACTGGGCGGCGCACGACCTGCTGGCGGCCTTCGGCGCGATCCCGACGCAGGGGCGGGTGGTGCGCGACGGCAATCTGATCACCGGCGGCGGCGTGACCGCGGGCATCGATTTCGGCCCGACGCTCGCCGCCGAACTGACGGACGCGGCGACCGCGCAGGCGATCCAGCTCCACCAGGAATACGCCCCGGCCCCGCCCTTCGATGCCGGGCGGCCCGAGACCGCCGGACCCGAGATTCTCGCCGCCGCCCGCGAGCGGCTGGCGGCGACGCGGAGCGAGCGCGAGGCGATCGTGGCGCGGGTGACGGGGAGGCCGGGCTGAGGCTTAGAGCATCGTGCTGGATATCGGATCCGGCACAATGCTCTAGGTTCTTGTGTCGCATCGACTTTTTCCGAAAGCCGGTCTCCACCTTTCGGGCCGATGCGCTAGAACCCGTCCGCCTCCTCCGCCGGCCCCAAAAGCCCGCCCATCACGTCGAGGCAGCTCTGCAGGATGTAGGCGGCGGCGAGCTTGTCCACGAGTTCGCCGCGGCGTGCCCGCGACGCGTCGGCTTCGAGCAGGGTTCGGGTCACGGCGGCGGTGGAGAGCCGCTCGTCGAAGAACAGGATCGGCAGCGGCAGCAGCGGTTTCAGATTGCGGGCGAAGCTCCGGCTCGATTGCGCCCTGGGCCCCTCCGAACCGTCCATGTTGAGGGGCAGGCCGATGACGAGGCCGCCGACGGCATGGGTCGCGCAGAGCGCCACGATCCGCTGTGCATCCGGCGTGAACTTCACCCTCCGAATGGTCTCCAGTGGCGAGGCGATCTGCCGGCCGACATCGGAGAGCGCCAGCCCGATGGTCTTGGTGCCGAGGTCGAGCCCGATCAGGCGCGGCGCACTGGCCGAGGCCTCGGCGAAGGCCGCAATCTCCTCTCGGTTCACGAAGCGGTCGCTCCGAGCTTCTCGAGAGCCGCCGCGTCGTCGCCCTCGAAGGTCGCGGGCAGCGGCCCCTCTCCGTCGCCGAGAATGTGCAGGATTTCGAGACCCTGAAGACCGCGCAGGAAGGTGGCGAGGTCGGCGCCGCCGAAATGCACCAGCTCGAGATCGGCGCACAGCACCCAGATGTCGTATTCGGGAAATCCCGGCGTCACATCGAAGAACAGGAAGTCGCCCCGCTCGGTCTGGCCGAAGAAGCAGGCCCGTTCCATCAGCCCGGCATCGGCATCGCCCTCGATGGTGAAGCGGTGCGGCTCGTCGCTGTCCTCGTCGCGCAGGCCGTCGAGGGCGAGCGCGACGCCGTGCGAGATCAGGTGCGCGCGTGAGCTGAGATCGGCCGCCTCCACCGGGACCGGGGTGAAGATGCGCAGATGGCCGCCGATCCGTCCGGCGCCGCAGCTCTGCGCGAAACTGCGGTAGCTCTGGGGGAGGGGAAAGCCGAGTTCCGCCTCGGCGCGGGCGAGATCCGCCTCGCTCGAAGTCAGGCCCGGCTTCAGCTCCCGGAAGACGCTGTCCCACATGCCCCGGCCTCCCTGCATCCCCGATGACACAGGGGCTTACGCCCGCCTGCGCGGACTTGTCCACCGTGTCGTTAACCAAGTCGGACGGTTGCCCTCGTCGAGAGGGAGCGGGAAACGGAAAGCGGTGTTAAGACTTCGTTAACCACACCGGAGCCGTCCCATCCCATGCCGCCCGCCGCCCGTCACGGATCAGGCCGCTTCTCGCGGCGGCACGCGCTGATGCTGATGCTGGCGCTGGAGATCCTCGTCGTCGGCACCTACAACGCCGACCGCTACCGCCGCCCCGGCATCAGCGTGGACATGCCGACGACCCACGGCCACGTCATCGTCTGAGCGGCCTGACGCGCGACCGCCATCGGCGTTGCCCCTGCGCGAAGGCGGGTGCTATAGCCCGCCGCATTCCGGGTCAGGGCGCTTTCCCGCCCGAGGCAGGCAAGGCGGCATGTCGGTCGACGAGAAAACGGTACGGCGCATCGCGCATCTGGCCCGCATCGCGGTGGCCGACGAGGAGGTCGCGCCGCTGCAGGGCGAACTCAACGCGATCCTCGCCTTCGTGGAGCAGCTCGGCGCGGTCGATGTCGAAGGCGTCGAGCCGATGACCTCCGTCACCCCGATGCGCATGAAGAAGCGCCCGGACGTGGTGAACGAAGGCGGTCGGGCAAGCGACATCGTCGCCAACGCCCCCGAGACCGAGGACAACTATTTTCTCGTGCCGAAGGTCGTCGAGTAAGGTTTCTCGGCATCGTCGGAGCGGCTTCTCCGGCTCCTCGCGGAGGCGAACCAACGCCCGCGGGGCCGGGCGCGTAGGTCTGGAACGGGCATGACGGCACTCAACGAACTCACCCTGGCCGAGGCCCGCGACGGGCTGAAGGCCAAAGATTTCTCCGCCCGCGAGATCGCGCAGGCGCATCTCGACGCGATCGAGAAGGCCCAGGCGCTCAACGCCTACATCGTCGCGACCCCCGACCGCGCCCTGAAGATGGCCGACGTGTCGGATGCCAAGATCGCCAAGGGCGAGGCCCGGCCGCTGGAGGGCCTGCCGCTCGGCATCAAGGACCTGTTCGCCACCCAAGGCGTCCACACCACGGCGGGCTCGAAGATCCTCGAAGGGTTCGAGCCGCATTACGAGTCGAACGTCTCGTCCCAGCTCTGGCGCGACGGCGCGGTGATGCTGGGCAAGCTCAACCTCGACGAGTTCGCCATGGGCTCGTCCAACGAGACCAGCGCCTACGGCAAGACGATCTCGCCCTGGCGCCGCCAGGGCTCCGACGCCCCGCTGGTGCCCGGCGGCTCGTCGGGCGGTTCGGCGGCGGCGGTGGCCGCCCATCTCTGCCTCGGCGCCACCGCGACCGATACCGGCGGCTCGATCCGCCAGCCGGCGGCCTTCACCGGCACGGTCGGGATCAAGCCGACCTACGGGCGATGCTCGCGCTGGGGCATCATCGCCTACGCCTCCTCCCTCGATCAGGCCGGCCCGATCGCCCGCACGGTGCAGGATTGCGCGATCCTGCTCGGCTCCATGGCCGGGCACGACCCGCGCGACACCACCTCCGTCGATCTGCCCGTACCGGATTTCGAGGCGGCGATCTCACGGGGGGTGAAGGGCCTCACCATCGGCATCCCGAAGGAATATCGGGTCGAGGGCATGCCCGCCGAGATCCAGCGGCTCTGGGACCAGGGCGCGGAATGGCTGCGGGAGGCCGGCGCGACGGTGCGCGAGATCTCGCTGCCGCACACGCAATACGCGCTGCCGGCCTACTACATCGT
>JAGTAM010000123.1 GCA_023422485.1 Pseudomonadota bacterium
GCCCTATTCCATCGCCATCCTCGTGCGCGACCTTCTGGGCGAGTCGCTCGGCGACTGGACCGTGACGATCCTCGGCACCGACATCAGCGCCGCGGCGCTGGCGACCGCTCGTGCCGCGGAATACGGCCCCTGGGCGCTGCGCACCCTCGACACGGAGGAGCGCGCCCGCTGGTTCCGCCGCACGCCCGCGCGGCCGGGGCTGCCGCATGGCGGCTACGCCCTCCGCCCCGCCTTCCGGCGCATGGTCCGCTTCGAGCGGCAGAACCTGCTGAGCCTGATCGACGGGAGTGATCGCACGCCGGCGAGCTACGATCTCATCCTGTGCCGCAACGTCCTGATCTATTTCAGCCCTGATCACGTCAACCGGATCGTCCGGGCGCTGGGCGAACGGCTCAACCCGCGGGGGTGGCTGTTGATCGGCCATGCCGAGCCCAACCCGACCTTTTCGCAATGGCTGCAGCCGGTCGCCCTGCCGGGAACGGTCGCCTACCGCCCGCTCGACACCCCGACGATCGAGGCGCCACCGGTTCTCGTCCCCGCGATCCTCGATGCGGCCCCAATTCCACTCGCGCCGCCGCCCGTACCGGTGGATGTCCCGGACATCCCGGCATGGCTTCCGCCGGCAATCCTGCCAGAGCCGGTTCCGATCCCGGCGGCGCCCGCGACGGATCACCCGCTCTCGCCGGGCGATCTCCTGGCCGAGATCCGCGTGCTGGCCGATGCCGGCGAGACGGCGCGGGCGTGGCGTCGGCTGCACGAGGAGATCGACGCCTACGCCACCGATCCGGCCCTGCGCTACTACGAGGGCCTTCTGGCCCTCGATCTCGGGCGGGAGCGGGAGGCCGAGCGCGCCCTCCGGGGCGCGCTGTTCCTCGACCGCGGCTTCATCATGGCCCATTTCCAGCTCGGGCTGCTCCTTTCCCGCGGCGGGCGCCGCTCCGAGGCCGCCCGCGCCCTCGACAATGCGCTGCGCCTCGCGCAAGGACTGCCGCCCGAGACGATCCTGCCGGAGGGAGACGGAGTGAGCGCCGCACGCTTGGCCGAGAGCGCACGCCGCGTCCTGGCCGGAATCACGGTCAGCGACGCATGAAGATCGGCCTGACCGCCGGAGCGGACCCGAAGGCACGCCATGCCGCGCTGCTCGACGCGCGCGCCGCCGCGCTCGCTGCACGCCGGGCGGGCGAGGAAGAGGCGGTCGAGACCGCCGCCTACCTCGTCTGCGCCTGCGGGCCGGAGCGTTACGGCCTGCCGCTCGCGGCGGTGGCTGGCGTCGCGCCCGATCGGCCCTGCACCGGCCTGCCCGGCGCGCCGCCGGCGCTGAAGGGCATCACCGCAGTGGCGGGCGCAATCGTCAGCGTGCTCGACCTCGCCTCCTGCCTCGGGCTCGAGACGACCGGAGAGGACGAGGCCGGCCACGTCGTGCGCCTGCGTTCGCAGGAGCCGCCGGTGGCGCTCGCCGTCGATCGGGTGCTCGGCATCGCGCGGATCGACGCTGCGCTCGCACGGCCGACGGCCAAACCGGAAAGTCTGGGACGCGGCCCGCTTTCAGGCTATGCACCCCCCGGCTCGGACAGGACGGGCGACATCCGCGAGGGATTCTCCCTCGTCGATCTGCCGGTCCTGCTTGCCCGCTTCACGACTTGACCGTCCAAGTCTCGGACGAAGTTTCGAACCCTCCCCGCACCGCCTGCCGGAGCCATGTCGCCCGTGTCGCTCTCGATCGGAAAACGCATCCTCCTCGGCTTCGTGGCGGCCAGCCTGATCGTGGCGGCTCTGGGCGCCTACGCCCTGCGCCAGATCGGCAGCGTGCGCGACATGACCGACCTGATCGTCACCCGCGACGTCGGCGTGCTGCGCCAGCTTGACGATCTCGGCAACGTCGCGCGCAACATGGGTCTCGTGCGCCGCAACGCGGTGATCGCCGTCCTGACGCAAGGACAGGGACAATCAACGGCGCAGGCCCGGCAGGATGATTTCCTGGGAAGCTGGCGCCAGAACGTGTCGGAACTGGACCGGCTCCTCGCTACCATCAGCGGGGAGGTGAAGGAGTTTCAATCCGGCGCGTTGTCGGCGGAGCGCGTCGCGGCCTGGGGCCGACTCGGCACCGTAATGACCGAGACCGCCGAAGCCTTCCGCTCGGTCCGCAACGCGAGCGAGCAGCAGTTGCGCGCGGTGGACGCCCGCGACATCGCCACGGTCGAGCGCAAGAACGAAGAGGTCAACCAGCTCCACGACGGATTGCTGCGCAGCATCAGCAACGCCCGCACGGCGCTCGACGGCGTCATCGGCGCGGGCCAGCGCAGCGTCAGCGAGATCTACCGCAACAGCATCCTCTCCGTAGCGATCACTGTCGCCGCCTCGATCCTGCTCTCGATCCTGGTGACGGTTCTGATCAGCCGCGCGGTGGTGCGCCCCCTGGAAGACGTGATGCGCTTCGTCGCGCAGATCGGCGAGGGCGACTTGACGGGCCGCCTGAACCGGACCGGCAACGATGAGATCGGCCGGCTCGGCGACACGCTGAACCGCATGGTCGCCGGACTGTCCGATCTCGCCCGCACCAACCGCGCCGCGACCGCCGACCTCAACGCGGCCGCGGCCGAGATCCGGGCCTCGGCTCAGGAGCAGGCGGCGAGCGTCGAGGAGCAGTTCGCCGCGGTGCAGGAGACGGCCGCGACGGTCGACGAGATCACCCATTCGGGCGCGCAGATCTCGAAGCGGGCGACCGAGGTGATCGCCACCGCCCAGGCCGCGGCGCAGACCGCCCGCTCGGGCCTGCGCGCCGCCACCGACACGGCCAAGGCCATGGAATCGATCCGCGAGCAGGGCGAGGCGGTCGCCGGCAACATCGTCGCGCTGTCCGAGAAGACCCAGGCGATCGGCGAGATCATCGTCACGGTGAACGACATTTCCGAGCGCACCCACCTGCTCGCCCTCAACGCCGCCATCGAGGCGGCGGCGGCGGGCGAGAGCGGGCGCAGCTTCGCCATCGTCGCCTCCGAGATGAAGCTGCTCGCCGACCAGGCGAAGGGTGCCACCGCGCAGGTGCGCGGCATCCTCGGCGAGATTCAGCGCGGCATCAACGCGTCGGTGATGCTGACCGAGGAGGCGGTCAAGCGCGCCGCCGCCGGCAAGAACCGCACCGATTCCACCGTCCGCACCATCGAGGAGATGGCCGCGCGGGTGGAGGAGGGCGTGCAGACCTTCCAGCAGATCGTGGCCTCGACCAACCAGCAGCAGCTCGGCATCGAGCAGGTCATGGGCGCGCTGCAGAACATCCGGCAGGCGAGCCAGCAGACGGCCGCGGGCACCCGCGAGGTCGAGACCGCCTCGGCAAACCTGACGGAACTGGCGCAGGGCCTGATGGCGCTGGCCGAGCGCTACCGGCTGTAGGTCGGGACGAGCGCCCCGCCGCATGGATATCCGCCAGCAGCTCCTCGCCGCCTTCGAGATCGAGCACCGCGAGCATCTCGACGCGATCCGCGCCGCGCTCGCGGCGGAGGGTCCGGTCGATTGGCACGACGTGTTCCGCCGGGCCCACAGCCTGAAGGGAGCCGCCCGCGCCGTCGACCTGCCGCCGGTGGAAGCGGTCTCGCACCAGTTGGAGACCCTGTTCGAGCGCATCAGCGCCGGGCAGCGTCCGCTCGACCGCGAGGCGCGGGCTGCGACCCATCTCGCCCTCGACCGGATCGAGGCTTACGTCGCCGCGAGCGCAAGCGGGGCGGCGACGATGCCCGAGGATGCGCTGGCGGCGCTGAACGCCTGCCTCGATCCCGGCGCCCCGTCTGACCCAGCGAAGGCTCAGACCCCGCCGCCCGCCGCCGTGCCTCCGACGCCGGCCATACCGCCCGCGCCGGCAGTCGAACCGTCCAGCGAGCCCGCGCAGGCCGTGCTGCGCATTCCCGCCTCGGCGGTGGAGTCGTTGTCGCGAGCGAGCCACGGGCTCTGGGCGGCGCTGCCGGGGCAGGGGAGCGTCGGCGAGCGCATCGCGCGGCTGTCGGCGAACGCGACCGCACTTCGAAGCCGGACCGAGACCGTCCGCCGCATTTCCGTTTCCGCTCCCGGCGGCGTGGAGGCGTCCGAGATGGCCGCGCTGCGTCAGGGGCTGGCCGAGGTCGAGACCGGTTTGGCGGCGCTTGCCCGCGAAGCCGCCGACCTCGCGCAAGCGCACAAGGCCGCGGTTCTGTCCGTCGAGACGGCGGCCCGCCGGCTGCGCGAGGAGACCGAACGCCTCGCGCTGGTGCCCGCCGAGACCGTGTTCGGCGGTCTCGCCCGCGCGGTGCGCGACTTGGCGCGCGCCGACGGCCAGGAGGTGGACGTCACCACGCGCGGCCTCGACGTGCCGGTCGACCGGGCGATGCTCCAGGCGCTCAAGGACCCGGTGCTGCACGCCCTGCGCAATGCGCTGAGCCACGGCGCCGAGAGCCCAGAGGTCCGGCAGCGGCGCGGCAAGCCCGCCGCCCTCGCAATCATGCTCACCGTGGAGGCACAGGGCGGACGGCTGGTGCTCGGCATCCACGACGCCGGGCGGGGCCCTGATCTCGCGGCGATCGAGGCGACGGGTCGCGAGCGCGGGCTGATCGCGCCGGGCGAGAGCCTGGAGGTCGAGGCCCTGCTCGCGCTGCCGTTCGAGCCGGGCTTCTCGACCGCC
>JAGTAM010000142.1 GCA_023422485.1 Pseudomonadota bacterium
AAGCCGATCCCAACGATTTCCAGGCCCGTTTCGACCTTGCATTGGGCCTCAACGCCGCCGGCAAGCGCGACGAGGCGGTCGATCAACTCGTCGCCATCGCCCGGGCCGACCGGAACTGGAACGAGGATGCCGCGCGCAAGCAGCTGCTTCAGTTCTTCGAGGCCTGGGGCCTGATGGATCCAGCGGCCATCCGCGGGCGCCGCCAGCTCTCGACGCTGCTGTTCTCGTGAGGCAAAATCTCCCTCAGAGCGTCACGGCGACCCAAGCCTCCGGACGGGACGGCCCGCACCCCTTGCCTCAGCAGGAAAGCCGCGCATGAGCCCTCAGCCGAGCTGCAAGTCGCCGGCGGAGTGCCCCGCCATCATTCCGGTCTTCCCGCTGCCGGGGGCACTTCTGCTGCCGCGGGGGCAGATGCCGCTCAACATCTTCGAGCCGCGCTACCTCGCCATGGTGGACGACGCGCTGCGCTCCGAGCGGATCATCGGCATGATCCAGCCCGACGCGGAGGGCGGCGGCGCACCGCTCAGCCCCCGGCTCTACCGAGTCGGCTGCGCCGGGCGGATCAGCCAGTTCGCCGAGACGGGCGATGGACGCTACCTGATCTCGCTCACCGGCATCAGCCGCTTCCGGGTCGAGAGCGAACTCGCGGTCACCACCCCGTACCGCCGCTGCCAGGTGTCCTACGACGGCTTCGCCCAGGATTTTGAAGCGCGGGCCGGCGAGGAGGCGGTCGATCGCGAGGGCGTGCTGCGGGCCCTGCGCAACTTCATCGAGGCCAACGAGCTCCAGGTCGATTGGGCCGGCATCGAGGAGGCACCGAACGAGGCGCTGGTCAACGCGCTCTGCATGATGAGCCCGTTCGGCGTGCGCGAGAAGCAGGCGATGCTGGAAGCGCCCGATCTCAAGACGCGGGCCGAGGTGCTGGTCGCGGTGACCGAGATGGAGCTGGTGCGCGCCAGCGGGGCGGAGCCGACGCTGCAGTAGTTTTTCGTATCCTCGCGGCCGGTCTCGTGCCGATCGCGGGCCAGTCTACCGGAAGTGACAGGAACCATGGCCGACACCTCTGCCCCGCCCGTCGAAGCGACCCGCGTCGATCCCCGCCTGCTCGAACTCCTCGTCTGCCCGCTGACGAAGGAGCCGTTGGAATACGATGCCGCCCGCGAGGAGCTCATCAGCCGCTCCGCCAAGCTCGCCTATCCGATCCGCGACGGCATCCCGATCATGCTGCCGGAGGAGGCGCGCTCCCTGACGGAATGATTTTTGTCAGAGGCGCCATCATCGCGAGCGGAGCGAAGCGAACCAGCGGCGCGACGTGCATGTCGTGGCGCTCCTGATGTGAAGGGTCGGATACGTCGAGCACTGAATTGCTTCGGCTCCGCCTCGCAAGGACGTGACCCGTGAGACGAGCACGAAAAAGGGCGCCCGGCTCTCGCCGGACGCCCTTTCTGTTTGGAGAGGATGGATCCGCTTACCGGCCCTGCTGGATCGCCGAGAGCAGCCACGGGCCGCCGGGCTCGCGCACGAAGGTCCAGAACTCCTTGGCCTCCTGCGGGCCGTTCTCGACGTGGCGGTTGGTGGACCGCTCGAACACCTCGTCGCGCAGCGAGAAACGCATGGCGACGGTGGCAAACTCAACCTGACCCTCGCGCCACGCCTCGGACAGGTCGCCCTGAAGGAGCTTTACGTCCGAGATCCGGTTGACCACACCGCGGGCGGCGTTGGCGCGCAGCTCCTCCTCGAAATAGCCGACCATCTCCGGCGTCGCGAGACGGCGAAGGGCGGCGACATCCTCGCGGCCGAAGGCGCCCTGGATCTCGTTGAGCGAGCGCTCGAAGGCCTGGAAGTCCTCCGGCTGGACCTGCACCGGCTGCGTCCGGACGCCGCCGCCGAGGCCGGCGCCAAGACCGCCACCGAGGCCGCCACCGAGGCCGCCACCCATCGAGTTCGCACCGGGATTCATGCCGTTCTGCGGCGGCAGGCCGGAGCGGGCATGGGGCGCGTTGCCGGCCATGGCGGGCTGGTTGCCCTCCTGGCGGCGGCGGAAGAACCGCACGACCAACATGACGAGCAGCGCGATCAGGCCGATCTGGAAGATCAGGCCGATGAAGGAGCCGATGCCGCCGAGGCCGCCCGACAGGCCGGCGCCGAGCAGCGCGCCGATCAGGCCGGCGCCGAGCATGCCGCCGAGGAAGCCGCCACCGAAGCGCCGCCCCTGGTTCTGCGCTGCCATGCCGGGATTGTTGAAGCCGGGGCTGGGGCTCGTCTGCGAACGCTGGATCGGGCCGGTCGCGCCCGGCGAAGTCGCGGTGGAGGGCGGCGCGCTGTAGGTCTTCGAGCCGCGCGAGCCCATACCGCCGCCGCCGCCCCGCCGTGCATCGACGGCGGGCGCCGCCAGGGCGAGCGAAGCCGCGAGCGCGAGGAGGGTCACGACGCGCCGACGGCGCGCGGGGGAGGAAGCCATCGAAAGAACCTCAGTCACCAGAAGGGGCGGATTACCCCTTCTTTAAGTGGGGACGTCCGAGGCGGGTTTTTAGTCCCGTTCAAGCTCGACTTTTTTGGCGGTGTGGCGGATTTTTTATCCGCCGGGCGCAATTCGTGAGGCGCGCGCCGTCACAAGGTCAGCGCGCGGCGGGGAAAACGAGCCGCACGGTTGCGCCCTCGCCGGGCCGGCTCTCGATCGAGATCGTGCCGTTCTGGCGTTTCATCAAGCCGTGGACGATGGCAAGTCCGGCGCCCCGGCCGGATTCGCGGGTCGTGGCGAAGGGGGCGAGCGCCCGCGACAGCATCTCGGGCGACAGACCGTGCCCGGAATCCGACACCGTGAGGCCGACGGCCCCGGCCTCGGGGCGCTGCAGCGAGCGGTCGCCGGGCTCGATCGCGAACAGGGTCACGCGGACACGTCCCCGCCCCGCCATCGCCTCGCAGGCATTGGCGAGGATGTGGCCGAGCGCCAATTCGAGCTGGATCGGGTTGCACAGGGCCGGCGGCAGACCCTCCGGGATCGAGAGGTCGACGTCGATCCCCGGCGGCAGGCTCGGGCGCAACTGGTCGAGGCCCGCCCGCACCGCCGCGCCGAGATCGACCGGTCGCAGGTCGGGAGCGATCCGCCGGGAATGGGCGAGGAGCTGTCGGGTCAGCACGGCCGCCCGCTCGGACGCCTCGGTGGAGCGGGTGATCGCCCGCTGGATGAAAGGCTCGGGCCGGTCGCCGAGGCGCCGCTTCAGCCCGTCGATGTAGCCGATCAGGATCTGCAGGAAGTTGTTGAACTCGTGCGCGACGCTGTTCGTCAACAGCCCGAGCGCCTCCCGCTGCCGCGACAGGGTGAGGGCGTCCTCCGCATCCCGCCGCCGCGTCACGTCGATGATCTGGCCGAGGAAGCAAGGGGTATCGGCGGCGGCGGGAAGGGGGGCGAGGTGGATCTCGCCCCAGAACGAGTCACCGCCGCCGCGGGCGAGCAGCAGCTCGAAACGTCCCGCCTCGCCGCGGGCCAGGGCCTCGCGCAAGGGGGCCCAGCCGGCATGATCACCGTAGCGGCAGGCGAGCGCCTCGATCGGCCGCCCGACAAGCTCAGTCTTGTCGAGGCCGGTCAGCGCCAGAAGGGCGGGGTTGACGGATCCGATCACCGGTCCGGTCTCCCCTTGCTCCAGAAGCAGCGCGGGCAGCGGGAGCATCGCGATGCGGTCGGACTGCGCCGGTGCGTCCGGGGCGAGGGACGGGGCGGCGTCGGCGGGCATCATGGCAGGCCGCCGCTCGGCAGGGATGGGCCGGCCGGGGCGGGACGCACCGGGCCGAGGGGCGGGCAGACCGGAAAGGTGTCGGAGCGCGGCGAAAGCATGCCCTTCAACGCTCGAACCCCGATCCGGATCAGCGGTTGGCGGTGGTCGCGGGCGAGGTGTCGCTGTTGAGACTCACCCAGGCTCGGCCGTCCTGCCCCTCGCGCTTGACGAAGCTGTAGCCGGTGCGCCGCCAGGGCAGCACCGCATTGGTCTTGTTGTCGAGGATCAGGTCGCCCCGGTCGGTGCGCACCATCAGCACCGCGTGGCCCTCGCCGATCTCGTCGATCACTACCGTCATGCGCAGCGCCCGGCGGGGCAGGCGCCGCTCCACCAGCATCCGGCGCTTGAGGAGCTGGATGTCCTCGCAATCGCCGAAGCCGTCATCGGGAAAATCCCAGCGATCGACGACGCCCCAATGCGCCATGTCGGTGATCGGCTTGATGCGGGCGTTGACCCGGCGGTTGACGGTCGTGAGCATGTGCCACGTCGCGGGCGTCAAGGTCACGACGGCCGGCTCGCCCGGATCGACCGTGCATTCCGACGGGTAGCGGGCGCAGAAATCGTTCCAGGCGGCGACGGGCCGGGCGGGGGCGCCGGGATCGGCGGCGGTGCCCGCCTCGGGCAGGCTGGTAGTGCGTGCCTGACTCGGCTGGACCGGTGCCGCGGCGCCGCCGAGCAGCAGGGTGGCGCCGACGAGGGACAGATGAGCGACCCGGCCAAGGCGCCGTCTCACATCCCCGCGGAGGAACGCCGATCCGTTGCCGACGCCCCGAAGCACCGCGTACCGCATGGCCGACCGTCCTGCAGCCCCTTGTTTCCCGGCGAAGCTTGCACGGGCCGGCGCCCGGCTCAATACGAAAGTGAAGGAAGGGTGAAGGCGGATTGCCGCTTCCCCGTGCCCGCCTGAGACAACCTCGCTCGGGCTGGCAATCCGGCCACACCGGCTGCCGTTTCTCTGAGCGTCGCGCCCACCGCAGCAGACCGATCCGTGACGCGCGCCGGCACTCGTTTCTGCATCGTCTTTTCCCGAATGCCGGCAGCCACCTTTCGGGACGCTGCTCTTAGCGGTTCGCCGTGGTGACGGGCGAGCTGGCCCCGCCGAGCGAAACCCATGCCAGCGCGTCCTGCCCCTCGCGCTTGATGAAGACGTAGCCGGTCTGGGCCCAGGGCAGCACCGCGTTGGTCTTGTTGTCGAGGATGTAGTCGCCGCGGTCGGTCACCAGGGTGAGGACGGCGTGGCCCTCGCCCTTCTCGTCGATCACCACGGTCATCCGCATCGCCCGGCGCGGCAGGCCGGCCGCGGCCAGCATCTTGCGCTTGAGCAACTGAAAGTCCTCGCAATCGCCGCGACCGTCCTCGGCGAGATCCCAGCGGTCCGGCCGGCCCCAATGATCCTGATCGGTGACGGGGTCGATCGTCCGGTTCACCCGCCGGTTGATCGAGACGATGCTCGACCAGATGGCCGGGGTCAGCGTGATCCGGGCGGGCTCGGCCCGGTCGAAGGCGCATTCCGCCGGATAGGACTGGCAGAACTCCGTCCAGGCCAGGATCGGCCGGGCCTCGGCTCCAGCAGTGAGGCCGGCGCTCGCGGCAGGCAGGGCGGCCATGGTCTGGAAGCCACTCTGGGCTTTCGCGTCGGCGCCGAGGAGGCCGACACAGACGATCAGCATCAGAAGCCCCATCTGGAGCCCCGTCTTGAAATGATCCGTCCCGGTGGTGCGCATCGCGGCGTTTCCTTCGAACGACGCCAGGATGTCGCCGCACCCCCTCCGCCGCCCTGAAGCCGATCCGCGCAATTTTATCGATTCGCCTCGGCAACGATCCGCCCGTGCGCGAGGGCGAATTGCGGCTCACGGATCTGCGGCAAAAGCGGGTGATCGCGTTAAGGGGCGGGCAACCCTGAGGGGGGCGCGCTGGGCCCCGTCGAACCGATTCCGGGATCCTCTCCCCGTCATCCCGAGGCCGCGCAACGGTACCAGAGACGCGCACATGTCACGACACGCAAGCCCGGCGTCCAGGCCCGTCGTCGATCGCACGCCTCCGCTGCACCCCTTCAGCCGGGTTCGCCGACCGAGGCCTCGGAAGACTGGCGATGAGGCTGGATCGAGACGGTCGACCGGAAGCCGTCTCGGGCCGTGCTTCACCCGGCAGAGCCGGGGTCGCGGCGCGGGTGAACGGGTCGGGTGTTCGGAACGGGCATTGCCGGTTCAGCCAAACCATCGTCCGTGCGGGCACCGCATCGCAGGCGTTCCCCCGTCCCCGCGGCATGGTCCCGGACGGACGGCGGTGCGCGGCTGAAGAGCGTCCGTCGGCGCGGGAGCCCGCGGCTCGTGGGTCCGGCACGGGCCCGTACTCAAGCCGAAGCGGCGGGTCGATCCGCAACCGCTGCGAAGCGGGGCGGCCCCGCCCGGCGCTCAGAGCGTGATGCCCTCATGGAACCGGTCGGGGGAGATCGGCAGCATGAACTGGGCGCCGATGCCGCCCTCGAAGTATCGCACCACCCGACCGGGCGTAGAGCCGACCAGGATATGCGTGCCGATCGGCGGGGACGAGGAGGTCGCGAGCGCGACGCCCGACATCGAGATGTCGATGATCCGGGCGGCGATGAAGCGGCCGCTCTCCAGGCGCAGGGTCACGCCGGGCTGGTGGGGCACGAGACGCTCGTTGGTCCGGCCCTCCGGCAGGCCGAGGCTCTCCCGGTTGGCGAGCCACATGAGCTGAGAGGCGATCTTGTCGCGCTTGCGCGGCGTGGCGTTGATCCGCATCGCGAAGCCCCGCGGCGGATGGCGCACGATCACGCCTTCCAGGCGGCCGATCTGTTCGAGATACAGCACCACGCGCTCGCCGAGCGCGCCGATCACGGCGCAGGTCAGGCGGACCCCGCCCGGGGACATGTCCACGGTCTGGCAGGGATATTCCCGCCGGTCGGCCAGCATGTAGCGGCCGAGCAGAGTCGCGCGCACCCGCTGGTGCCGACGCTGTTCGGCGGCATAATCCGGCAGAGTGGGGGCTGTCCCGGATCGGGAAAGCTCGGTCATGTCAGCTCGGCGGTCTCGATGTCCCAACCGAATCAGTAACGGCGCCACGGTTACAAAAGGCTTGCATGCCGGCCGAAGGTCAGCTGCCGATCGCCAAGAATGGGGGATGATACCATTTCCGGTTGATCGCTTCGGATCGGCACCCACCGCCATCGTGCCGGGGCGCCGGCAAGCGAACCCGGACCCGCAGGGGCGCACCGGAGGCGTGCATCCTGCGACCGGCCCCGACGGCATGCCCCGGCCTCGCATCGCGGATGGATCCCGGGCTCCGCTGCGCGCTTCTGGGATGACGGGGGGGCGGGACCGAAGGGATCGACCTGAAACCGGATGAGAGGCGAGCGCCGAAGACGGTCAGCTGCCGACCAGACGGCCCGCGCCGGCAAGATCTCAGTCGCAGGCGGTCCGACTCTCAGTCTGTATGGCCGCGCCCATTCACGGCGGGGCGAAGCGTCATGGATGTCGGGTGCGAGGGCATCCGTCTTCCTGAGCCGATCCTGCCCAAACCTGCGCGAAATCCGTCATCGATCGATATGGTGCCTGATGCCGCGCCCACCCTCGTGGACCAGCAGGTGGCCGAACCGGACCGGACGGGCATCGTTGGCGGGCGCGGGCAGGGTCTCGACGAAGCTGCGCATCGCCTCCGGCTCCGGCGCGAACCCCTCGAGCACCCTCAGGGACACGGTCTCGAGGCGCAGTATCGGCCGGCTGCCGAGCCATGGCGGGATGCAATGCGGGCTCAAGGAGCCGAGAATGCGTGCTTGCGTCTTGCCGCGGTGGCGCAGCGGCAGGAGCAGCAATTCGAGGTCGAGGGTCTCGTTGCGGACCGTGACGCCGGTCAGTCCGGCCACCACGCCGACGGTGTCGCAGGCGACCGTCTCGATGAGATGCCAGGGATCGGTGAAGGGTTGGGACCGCTCGGCCCAGAGATCGACGAAGGCGCTGCCCCGCAACTCGCGCCCGAACAGGGCGCACAGGCGGGTGCCGGCGAGGCGCACGGCGCTCGTGCGCCGCGCCGGATCGGTTTCCAGGATGAAGCTGTCGGCGAGCAGGTTGCGGATCTCGCCGGGCTCGATCTCGCCGCGCTCCGGCGCAGCCCGCTCCCCGCGCAGCCGGTCCCAGTAGGCGT
>JAGTAM010000187.1 GCA_023422485.1 Pseudomonadota bacterium
GATCAGCGCGTTGCGGCAGTAGACGATGTCGAACTGGCCGAGATGCTCGAACGGGCTCAGCAGGTTGAGCGGCCTGAAGCTCACCATGTTGGCCAGCGCCGGGCTGATCCGCCACTGCTCGCCGACCTGGGTGAAGTGCTTCACGAGAAGCTGGACGGGGAGGCCGCGCTGCACCTCGAAATGGCTGTAGAGGCCAAGGCGCGCCTTCTCCAGCACCTCCGTCGAGAGGTCGGTGCCGACGATCTCGATCTGCCAGCCGGCGAGCTGCGCCGCGGCGTCCTGGATCATCATCGCGAGGGAGTACGGCTCCTGCCCCGTGGAGGCCGCCGCCGACCAGATCCGCAGGCGGCGCTGGGCGCCGCGGGCGGCGATGGCTTTGGGCAGCAGCACGTCGCGGAACAGGTCGAACGGCGCCCGGTCGCGGAAGAAGAACGTCTCGTTGGTGGTCATCGCCTCGACCACCGCCCGCTCCAGCGGGCCCTCCCGCGACAGGCGCAAGGTGCCGACGAGGTCGGTGAGCGTGTTGATCCCGAAGCGGCGGCAGACCGGGGTGAGCCGGCTCTCCACGAGATAGCGCTTCTCCGCGCCGAGGCTCAGCCCGGAACGCTTCTTCAGGTAGTCGCGCAGGAAGGCGAAATCCGCTTCGGTCATCAGACCCGCTCCCCGATCGCGCTGCGCAGGGCCGGTCCGATCTCGGGGAGCGGCAGGACGGCATGGCACAGGCCGGCCTTGGCGACGCTGCCGGGCATGCCCCAGACCGTGCTGGTCGCCTCGTCCTGGGCGAGCAGGGTGCCGCCGGCCTCGACCAGCGCGCGGGCGCCCGCCGTGCCGTCCGAGCCCATGCCGGTGAGGATGACGCTCAGCGTCGCCCCACCGAAGAGGGCGGCGGCGTCGAGGAACATCACGTCCACCGCCGGGCGGCAGAAGTTCACCGGCGGCCCGTCGTCGAGGCGGATCACGGTCTCCGTGGCCGAGCCTGTGAGTCGCATGTGGCGTCCGCCGGGGGCGACGTAGATGCGGCCGGGCTTTATCCGCTCGTCGGCCTTGCCCTCGGCCGCCGGCTGGCCGATCCGCGCGCCGAGATGCTCGGCGAAGACGGCGGTGAAGACCGGCGGCATGTGCTGCACGATCAGCACCGGAAGCCGCCGGAGCGTCGCTGCGCCGATCTTCTCCAGAACCTCGCCGACCGCCCGCGGGCCGCCGGTGGAGGAGCCGACCAGCAGGACGCGGGGCGGGGCCACGGTGCGGGGCTTCGGGCGCAGCGTCACCGTGCCGGAGAGACGCGAGACCGGCGGTGCGGTGGGCGCCGCGGACGGGGATGAAGCGGCCTCCACCGCGGTCGGGGCCGGCCGGCGCCGGGCCCGGGCGGCGCCGAACACCCGGATGCGTTCGAGCAGGTCGTTGCGGAAGCCGTCGGAGGTGGTGACGCCGCGGTTGCTCTCGGGCTTGGGGATGTAATCGACCGCGCCGAGCGAGAGGCAGCGCAGCGACACGTCGGCGTTGCGCTGGGTCAGCGTCGACATCATCACCACCTGCACCCCCGGCTGCTTGGCGAGGATGAGAGGCAGGGCCTGGATGCCGTCGAGTTCCGGCATCTCGATGTCGAGGAGCACCACGTCCGGATTGCAGCGGGCGAGCGCATCGACGGCGGCGCGGCCGTTGGGGGCGGTGGCGACCACCTCGTGACCGGCTTCGCTGAGCCAGCGGGAGACGAGCCCGCGCACCACCGCCGAATCGTCGGCGACGAGCACCTTGATGGGGCTACGCGCCGGGGAAGCGTGCGCGACGGCTGGAATTGCCGACATGAAAGACTCGTTTCCGCGGAGCGAGAAGGGGGCGGGGGCCTCGCGGTCCCGCCCGAGCACGTCGGAGGGGCCGCGAGGATCCCAGAAGAGTTTGGAGTGCTCACAAAACGTCCGATCCCCGGCCGTTCTCGCTCCGGCGAGGACAGCGCAGCGGGCGTCTTATGAAAGGCCGTTAGGCGGCCTCGGAGGAGCGCGTTGCGAAGCCGACCTGATCGAGCTTGGCGATCATGATGTCCCGGTCGAAGGGCTTCATGATGTACTCGTCGGCGCCCGCGTGCAGGGCGCGGGCGATGGCGCCGACATCGTTCTCCGTGGTGCAGAACAGCACCTTCGGCCGGTCGCCGAGGGGGGACTTCCGCAGATGCCGCAGCACCTCGTAGCCGTCCATGTTCGGCATGTTCCAGTCGAGCAGGATCACCGTCGGCATCGCCTCCGCGCACATCGCCAGCGCCGTGGCGCCGTCCTCCGCGTCGCGGACGGTAAAGTCGAGGGTTTCGAGGATGCGGCGGGCGACCTTGCGGATCACCGCCGAGTCATCGACGATCAGGGCCGTCTTCGCCGCGTCCCCGGTCGAAGCCTTGGTGGACGTGTTGGCCGAGGTGGTCATCATGGGCGCATCTCTCGGGGCTTCAGGCAACCTTCGACTCGCGGGCGTCGCCGAAGGCGAGTAGCGCATCGACGTCGAGGATGACGAGGAGGCGTCCGTCGAGGCGGTGGACGCCGAGCGAGATGTCGCGCCAGCGGGCATCGAGGTTGACCGGCACCGGCTCCTGCGTGTCGGCGCCGAGCTTCAACACCTCGCCGACGCCGTCGACGATGAGGGCGAAGGTCTCGCCGGCCTGCTCCAGGCCGATGGCCATCTCGGCCGCGCCGGATTCGCGCCCCGGAATGCCGAGGCGGCGGCGCAGGCAGAGTGCGGTCACGACCCGTCCGCGCAGGTTCAGGAGGCCGACGATCTCACGCGGTGCCAGCGGCACCGGGGTGATGCCGGCGGGCACGAACACGTCGTGCACGCGGTCGATGGTGAGCCCGAACATCGTCTCGCCGACGAAGACGGTTACGTAGTCGGTGGTGTCGGTGGGAACGGCGTTGCCGTTGGCGGCCTGCATGGCGGCGTGTCCTTTTCCGGTCCGTTCAGGTCTCAGGCGGCGGCGCGGGTGTCGGCGGGTTTTGCGGTCTCGCCGATCTCGGCGAGCGCGGCGAGCAGGCCGCTGCGGTCGAACTTGGCGACGAGGTCGCTGATCGCGAGGCGGCGCGCCTGCTCGATGGCGTCGGCGGCCACCGTGCCGGTGAGTGCCACCACCGGCATCTCGGCCAGACGCCCGCCGCTCTTGCGCATGGCGGCCACGAGATCGAAGCCGCTGCGGCCGGGCATGTCGAGGTCGCTGACCACGAGGTCGATGCCGGCATTGCCCTTGAGCAGGCCGAGCGCCTCCTCGGCGGAGGACGCGGTGGTGACGCCGTAGCCCGCCGCCTTGAGCACGGGGGTGAGCATGTCGCGGAAGAAGGCCGAGTCGTCCACGAGCAGGAGCGAGGGCGCCTTGACCACGGTCTTGCGGGGCCCGCGCGCCCAGTCGTCATAGGCGAGCGGCAGGAAGTGGGCGATGTTGATGATGTCGGTGGCGCGACCCCGCAGCACCGCCGAGCCGATGAGGTCGGAGCGGTCGGCCGAGATCTCGATGTCGAGGCGCTCCTCGACGATGTCGACGATCTCGTCCACGACGAGGCCCATCGCCCGGTCGCCGTCGGAGAACACGACCAGCGCCTGGTTGCCCTTGGAGCGGATCTCGATACCCGGATCGGCCGGCACCAGCGGCATCAGGCGGCCGCGGTACTGGATCAGCGGGCGCCCGCCGAGATGCTCGATCTTCGAGGCGTCGACCTCCTCGAGGCGGGTGACGAGGGAGAGCGGCACCGCCTTGAAGCCGCCGGCCCCCCCCTTGAAGACGAGGAGCGTCGCCTTGGCGTCGCCGGCCTCGACCTCCTCGACTTCGGTCTCCGTCGCCGCACCGGACTGCGCGCTCTGGCCGACCAGCTTGGCCACGCCGTTGGGGTCGACGATCAGCACCACGGCGCCGTCGCCGAGGATCGTGTTGCCGGCAAACAGCGGGATGTGCCGCAGCTTCGACGACATCGGCTTCACCACGATCTCTTCCGTGTGGAAGACCTCGTCCACGAGCACGCCGAAGCGCTGCCGGCCGACCTGTGCCACCACGACGAAGCCGGATTCGACGATCTCGCCCTCCTCGACGGTGGCCTGCCCGCGCATCAGCCCGTCGAGGGTGACGATCGGCAGCAGCCGCTCGCGCAGGCGCAGCACCGGCGCGCCGTGGATGCGCTCGATCGAGTTCGCGCTCTTGTTCTCGCCCTTGGGATCGACCCGGACCAGTTCGAGCACCGCGATCTGCGGCACCGCGTAGCGCTGCTCGCCGGCCTTGACGATCAGCGCCGAGACGATGGCGAGCGTCAGCGGGATCTTGATGAAAAAGGTCGTGCCCTTGCCCTCGACCGAGCGCAAATCGATGGTGCCGCCGATCTTCTCGACATTGGTCTTGACCACATCCATGCCGACGCCGCGGCCGGAGACCGAGGTGATGGCGGCGGCGGTGGAGAAGCCGGCGCGGAAGATGAAATGCTGCACCTCGCGCTCGCTCATGCCGGCGAGCTCGGCCTCGGTCGCCAGCCCCTGGCTCAGCACCTTGGCCTTGATCTTCTCGACCGACAGGCCGCGGCCGTCATCGCCGATCTCGATGATGATGTGGCCGCCCTCGTGATAGGCGTTCAGCAGCACGCGGCCGAGCTCGGGCTTGCCGGCGGCGCGGCGCTGCTCCGGCG
>JAGTAM010000254.1 GCA_023422485.1 Pseudomonadota bacterium
TTGGCGCCGTTCTTCTCCTGCACGATCTGGCCGACGGCGAGCACGCGCACATTGGTCAGCAGGGTCTCGGCGAATTGCTCGCTCCCCTCGCTGCTGGTCTTGATGACGTCGACATGGTCGTTCGGCAGGATGAAGCCGCCGGCCGAGCTCGACCCGCGGGTATCGGTCGTGATCGCCACCGCGCGCATGCCCGGCGGCAGGATCGCCGACATGAAGCCGCTGCCAGCTTTGACCAGACGCTCGGGCCGGATCGGCTCGTTGGCCGAGAAGCCGGTGCGGATGATCGCGCCGACCGAGTCCTCAAGCCCTTTCGGAGCGTTGCGACGGTCGATCAGGCCCGGCGAGATCGCCTGCTCCGGCCAAGGCATCCAGCGCAGATCCTCGGGCTTGAGGGTCTGTCCCATGGGCAACTCGGCGGCGGCGACCAGCACCTCGCTCATCGGGACGGGCGCGACGGGTTCGACCTTGGCGACGGGGGCAGGCTCGGGCGCCCGCTCCTCTCCCCGCATCAGCAGGGCCGCGCCGCAGCCCGCGACGAGTGCGATTCCCAGAACGGCGAGACGGGCTGGTTTCATGGGGGCTTGGAACCGTGGCGACGGCTCCGTCGCCGTCCGGTTCCGAGACTTGCCCGGGATTCGTCAAGTTAAGGTTAACCGAGCGTCACCGCGGAGTTTCCAGTGCTGTCCCGGCTGATACCCGCGCGAAATCTGCCCAAATAAAAAGACCGCCCGAAGGCGGCCCGCTCGATCCGAACCGTCACTCACGGTAAAGCAAGCTGCTCCAGACCGACGGTGTTCGGCAGCACCAAGAGCGCGGCCGCGGCCAGCGCGATACCATAAGGAACACCGGTCTTCGTGTCGTGCAGATGAACGGCAAACGGGAGTTTCTGCACGAGCCTCGGCAGAGGATACCTGCGGGCCGATACGATCGCGAGCGTGAGAGGCCCCCCGAGGATCGAGGCCACGACGAGATATTCCGGCAGATGCGCGAGCCCGATCCAGAGCGCGGTCGCCGCGGCGAGCTTGGCATCACCACCGCCGATCCATCCTCGCGCGAAGAAAGCGAAAGTGATGATCAGGGTCAGCAGACCGGCCGCAAGATGCCAGAGCAGGTCGTTCCACGTCATACCTGAGGCGAAAGCGTAGAGAACGAACGCAGCGAAGACGAGACAGGTAAGGCGATTTGAAATCCGCATCGTCAGCAGATCGCTGGCGGCTGCGTAAGCCATGAGAAAGGGAAAGAGGACGCATAGAAGAAGGTAAGCCGCCATATCCGACACCGTCACGGTTCCTTCACGTTCCGCTCGTCGCTCCCATCAGCTTCCGCGCTTGTCCGGCACCCCGGCCGTGAGGCGTATACATCCCCTCGGAGGTCGGTCGTCAGCGGGCCGCATTCGTCCGAGGCCGACACTGGGCGACGGTGCCCCGCCGGAACGGGGCACCGCCTGGAGCGCGAGAGGGCTAATGCCCTTCACACCCGAGAGCTGTTGTCGCCTCGCCGAAGGATCAGTTCTTCGTGGCCAGCTTTCCGGCCTGGGTGTTCAGGCCATCGCCGAGGGTCGAGAAGGCCGTCGACAGCTTGCTGCCGAAGCTGGCGAAGATGCCGACGATGGCGATACCCACCATCGTAGCAACCATGCCGTACTCGATAGCAGTCGCGCCGGACTCGTCAGAGATGAAGTTCTTGGCAATGTTCTTCACGATGATCTCCACTTGTCTTGATCCGATGGACGACCGTCGGAAGTCTGTAGAGGCCCCGACCGGCGACAGGTCGAGATGTAGTCCCGACGCGTTGCATTTGCGTTAAATCGATCCTCCAACCAAGCCTTCTGTCCGGCGTTTGCCGCGGTCAGTTAATGACGTATTGCAAAGATCACTCGAATGATCGGTACAGGGCCTTGCGGGTCGCGGCACTGACTGCCGAAGGCCCACGCATCGAACACGGTTAGCGCTTCCTTCATCAGTTTCCTGTTCCGTGCCGTGACGAGAGATGCGTCTGTTCCGGATGTGTGCCGCCTCCGCGGCGCGGCCTCCGGCGGCAGGTTCCGCACTCCGCGCGATCGGACCGACTCTTATGACCCGCCTGCGCCTCGACCGTTTTTCGCGCCACGCCATCCCGGCCGCCCTCGCCTTGGCCATGCTGACGGCGACCGTTTACGCCAACGAATCGGTGCCCCAGGGCAGCGTTTCGGTTCAAGTGGACAATGCGAAGGTGATCCGCCTGCCGGAAAAGACGCAAACCGTGGTGGTGGGCAATCCGATGATCGCCGACATCACTCTGCAGAAAAACGGCGTCGTGGTGCTCACGGGCAAGAGCTTCGGCATCACCAACCTGATCGCCCTCGACGGCCGGGGCGCGATGCTCGCCGAATCGACCATCAGCGTGCAGGCGCCGCAGGCCTCGATCATCACCGTGCAGCGCGGTCTCGATCGCGAATCCTATTCCTGCACGCCGAACTGCCAGCCTTCGGTACAACTCGGCGACGCCACCAAGTACTTCACCGAGACCAGCCAGCAGGCCGAGGCGCGCCGCGGCATGGCAACGGCGAACAAGTAGAGCCTGTGGCACGCCGCCGGGCGTTGCCACGCGGCACTGTTGCGTGTATGGCCCGCCCGCGCCCTTGAGACACCCTTGGAGGCACGGGCGCGCTGGGACACGGTCGGGCCGTCCGCTTCGGGCGGCCTTTGTCGTTGGCCCGGCTCCAGTTTTTTACAAAAGGATCACGCCATGAGCGCCACCAAGACGCTTGAGGCCGTGGCACGCGACCGGGTCGGCAAGGGGGCCGCCCGGGCCGTTCGTCGCCAGGGCCAGATTCCCGCCGTCATCTACGGCGGCAACCAGGCCCCTGAGGCCATCGCCGTCGACCTCATCCGCACCCGCACGCTGATCTATGCCGGCGGCTTCAAGACCACGCTGTTCGACATCACCGTCGGCGGCAAGAAGACCCGTGCGATCCCGCGCGACTACCAGCTCGACCCGGTCAGCGGCGCGCCGCTGCACGTCGATTTCCTGCGCGTCGTCGCCGGTCAGACCGTCACGGTCGACGTTCCCGTCCACTTCGTGAACGAGGACAAGGCGCCGGGCATCAAGAAGAGCGGTGGCACGCTCAACGTCGCGCTGCACACGGTTGCCCTCGACGTGGCCCCCGACCAGATCCCGGACGCGATCGAGGTCGACCTGACCGGGCGCGAGATCGGCGACGTGATCCACGCCTCCGACCTGCGCCTGCCGGCCGGCACCTACACCGGCGAGCCCACCGATACGGTGGCCAACGTCCTGCCGCCGACGGTGCTCGGCGCCGAGGTCGAGGCCGAGGAAGCCGCAATCGCCGAGGCGCAGTCCGCCGAGGCGGCCGACGAGAAGTCGGAGACCGAGGCCGAGGCCACCAACGAGAAGAACGAGACCGCGGAGTAAGCCGCGGCGGGCGCCGCGCGCCCGTTTTCGCGCAACGCTCGATGCCCCGGCCGTCCGGCCGGGGCATTTTCCGTTTGTCGGGGCATGGGATCGGGAGGCGCGCATGCGGCTCATCGTCGGATTGGGAAATCCTGGGCAGCGCTACGCGCGCAACCGCCACAACATCGGCT
>JAGTAM010000297.1 GCA_023422485.1 Pseudomonadota bacterium
GTGAAGTGGTTCAACGGAACCAAGGGCTTCGGCTTCATTCAGCCCGACGACGGCGGCCAGGACGTGTTCGTTCATATCTCTGCGGTCGAGAAGGCCGGCCTTCGCGACCTCGCCGACGGCCAGAAGATCTCGTATGAGGTGGTGGTCGACCAACGCCGCGGCAAAGCCTCGGCCGAGAACCTCAAGGTCGGCTAGACGATCGTTCGTGCCGGCGGCCAAGCACGCGGCCGGCACGCGCACACGACGAACGATCCCACTGCATCATCCTGTGCCTTGGGCAGCATAGCAGAGTCCCAACATGGCAGGATCCAATTCGACCGGTCGCTCGGCGCCCCTGTCGATGGCCGACTTCAACGAGCGCGCGAAGCGCGCCGTGGCCAAGATGCCGACGATCGAAAAGCCTCCGGAGAAGCGCCGCAACGCACCGCGGCCGAACAAGCCGCCGGTCGCTGCCAAGCCTGATGGCGAAGGCGAGAACGAGTAGACCACCCCCTCGCATTCCGACTGAAGGAGTGGCGGAAGCGCTTCGTGATGCTCACGCGATGACGAGGCAGTATCAGCTCGGCCTGGACGGAGGCGCCCGGTGAATGGGGGCGTAGGCCTGTGAGCTTAGAGCCTCAGTCTACCGTGTGGGCGACCTCGACCTTCTTCGAGATGCAGGGCTTTGGCTGACACCTCGTGATATTGGCCGGAGACCCCGCGATGAAGCGTCCCCGCACCACCGGCCACTTGGCCGAACCGCCGCCTCCGCGTGAAGCCCCTGCGGCCGAGCCTGAGCAGAGCGCAGCGGTCGATGCAGCCGTGACGGCTCTTCTCTCGCTCGTCGCAGCCGTAGAGACGCAGCCCGCGGGGCCGGCCACGAAGGCCTACCGGGCGGCGATCCGTCGGAAAGGCGAGGAGGCTGTCGCGGCGGGCGGGAGCGAGGTGCTGAAGGCAGTGTTGCGCCGGGTGTGCGACGCCGCCCCGGACCGCGCCGACCGCCGCGGGCGGATCCTGACCGAGGCATGGACGGGCCTGATCGACGTCCGGCCATGACCGGCCACCGACACGTTGCTTCTCGGCCCGGCGGTCCCGTTCGAAAGCCGTCCCACCACACGCAGGTCTCGCCGCTGACTATGCTCAACAGACAGGATTATCGACCATCGTGACCGGAGCGACCCCGAACTCGCCCGCGACGTCCAGGCTCGCCGACGCAGCATCACGACCCGATCAGGCGCAGCTCGCACGGGACGTGGCTCGGCACTGCGCCGCGTTCCGCGAGCCGATTCCCAGGCTGGCTGTGCGGCAAGTCGCCGATACCCTGCTGCCGTACCTGATCCTGTGCGCGCTGATGCTCGCCATGGCGGCGAACGGCTACGCACTGCTGACCCTACCACTCGCCGTGCCGGCAGGCGGGCTCTTGGTCCGGCTCTTCATCATCCAGCACGATTGCGGACACGGCTCGTTCCTGCCCTCACGTCGCGGCAACGACTGGCTCGGCCGCGCCTTGAGCCTTCTGACGGTGACGCCCTACGACAGCTGGAAGCGGGCCCACGCCCTGCATCATGCCTCCACCGGCGATCTCAGCCGCCGCGGCACCGGGGATATCCACACGCTGACCGTGCGCGAGTACCTCGCACTGCCGCGTCGGAGCCGGCTCCGCTACCGACTCTACCGCAACCCGCTCATCCTGATCGTGCTCGGTTCACCGCTCAACTTCCTCCTGCTGCAGCGGCTGCCCTCCGGCGTCGGGCTCCCGTGGCGGACGGCGTGGCGCGACGTGCTGGCGCTCGATGCGGTGCTCTTCGCTGGCCTGGCGCTCCTCACGCTCGCGGTCGGCGGCGTCGGGACGGTGCTCTGGGTGTTCCTGCCGGTGATCAGCGTCGCCGCCTGGATCGGGGGCTGGCTGTTCTACGTCCAGCACCAGTATGAGGAGACCGTCTGGGAGGAAGCCGACACCTGGGACTTTCACCGCGCCGCCCTCGGCGGAAGTTCGTATTACGTCCTGCCGCGCGTTCTTCAATGGTTCACCGGCAATGTCGGCCTCCACCACGTCCACCATCTGAACAGCCGCATTCCGAACTACCGCTTGCAGGAATGTCTGGACGGCCATGAGATCCTCGGTCGCGTCGGCCGTCTGACGCTGCGCGACAGCCTGGGCTGCCTGAACCTCGCGCTCTGGGATGAAGACGCGCGGAAGCTGGTCGGATTCGCACGAGTGCGAAGGCTGCAGGTCGCTTGAAGTCTGCCTCGAAGCAGACGTCCGAGCCATCACGGGGCGAAGGTGTGAGTGAAGAGGCCGCTGATCGCGTCTAAACGCACTCGCCTACGCGCCGCTGGTCACGCGACCAGTGCCGTGTCATGTGCAGGCCGGTGACCGATCATCCCGACCTCCCCCCGCCTGCGCCGCTCACAAGCTTAGGTTGGCTCGACTTCTTCGAGGAGCAGCGCGAACCGCAGGAGGCGGATTTCGTTCCCGTGCGGATCGCCATGGTTCACCGCTCACGCCTGTCAGGGCTGTCGGAGACGGGACCGGTCGAGCTGACGCTTTCCGTTCATACCACCACCGCTGATTTCGCCGTGGGCGATTGGGTCCTGACTCATCCTCGGACCCGGATGCTCCACCGCCGTCTTGACCGAAGGACGGTCTTGGAGCGACGCCTCGAAGGGAGCCGGGCCCTGCAGCCCGTCGCAGCCAATGTCGATACGCTGTTCATCGTCACCTCCTGCAACGCCGATTACAATCAGGCCCGCCTCGAGCGCTATCTGGCTCTGGCCAACCAGGGCGGTGCAAACCCGGTGATCTTGCTCACCAAAGCCGACATGGCGGCTGACGTTGATGTCTATCGCCGTCAGGCTGCCGAGCTGCAGCGCGGGCTCGATGTCGTGACCGTCAATCCCCGGCTTCCTGCAGCGGCACGGACCTTAGCCTCGTGGTGCGGGGTGGGGCAGACTGTGGCGCTGGTCGGCTCTTCCGGTGTCGGCAAATCGACCCTGGTGAACACGCTCGCCGGTCCCGGGCAGGCGCTTCCTCAGGAAACCGGAGGCATTCGCGAGCACGACGCCAAGGGACGCCACACCACGACGTCGCGTTCCCTGCACGCCATTGCAGGGGGCGGCTGGGTGATCGACACGCCGGGGATGCGGACTCTGCATGTCAGCGACGCTGGGGAAGGGATCGCAACGCTGTTTGCCGAGATCACCGAACTCGCGCCTTCGTGCCGGTTCCGCGACTGCACGCACGCGCACGAACCTGGCTGCGCCGTGCAAGCCGCCATCGCCGACGGCAGGCTCAACCCCGAGCGCCTCATCCGCTGGCGTAAGCTCCTCAATGAAAACCATGACAACACGCCCGCATCCGCTGGGCCGCGCGGCCGACGGAGTGTCGGCGGGTAGCATGTTTAGAGTATGTCGAGTTCGGCTGAAGGATCTCAATTCACGTCGAATTCGAAGGATAACTCTTCAGCCGAAGGTCTTTCTTGTGGTGCAAGAAGGAATGGCAGCAAGGCAGCCGTAAAGGCCTCCGGATGCGAGTAATTGATCCCGTGGGCCGCGCCGGGGATGGCGGCAAGCCGCCCCCGAGGCAAAGAGGCAGCGAGGCTCGTCACGAACGCATAGGGCACGATGTAGTCGCGCGTGCCCCAGACCACGAGCGTCGGCTGAGAGATCCGTAACGCCTTGTCTGCGATATGGTTGTCGACCATGCTCCTCAGGGTCTGGAGGTAGCGCCGGATCCCAGAGCGGGCATAATCCGTCAGCGCGACCCAGGCGAGTGACCAGCGCTCGAATGGCGCGATCAGGAAGAAGCCCACGACTTGCCGGGCGATGCCACGTGCCTCCGGGTCCGGCGTAGGCCCCTGCAGCACAAGGCGGTCGACGAGTTGCGGGTGGACGACGGCCAGTTCCACCAAGACCTCGCAACCCAGCGAATTGCCGACGAAGGCTGCGCGCCTCACGCCGACCTTGTGCGTCCAGGCCGCCAGCGCATCGGCAAGCTGGCGAACCGTGAGCGCCTGAGGAGACTTGTCGCTCAGGCCGAAGCCGGGCAGGTCAGGTGCATAGACTCGCAGGTGGGGAGCGAGATGCTTTGCGAGCGGGATCATGTAGCGGCTCGACATCCCGAGCCCGTGGACCAAGATCACGGGTAAACGGTCATCCGGTACGGAGCCGACCGAAACTCGGGCATGCATGGTGATGCCGCCAACGCGGTCGCGTCTCGCTGCGAGGCGTCCCTGGCGTACTTTGCGCCCCTGGCGCGCTCGCCGTCTAGCAGCCGATCGGGCCACGGCAAGACCGAACGGAGCCCCGGCGACCATCGCAGCGATCCACCACCGGAATACTTTCATCTGCCCGCCCTACCGATTGCACCCACGGTTATCCGGGCGATCGCCTTAACCTATTGCTTACCCTGACCCGCGAGTTTGCCGGTCCCGATCAGCATGAGGAGTGAGCACGCCCACCACCGTCAACGCCTTGCGCACCGGCCGCGGGTCGATGTCGCGCAGGTCTGCCACCATGTCGATGCCGAGCGCCTCCAGCTTCGGCAGCGAGGTGCGACCGACGCCCCACAACCCGCAGACATGGATCCGGCAGAGCCAGGGCTCGTAAGCCGCAGGCTCAGTCAGATCGCAGACACCGTCGAGTTCGGGTAGCCGGCAGATCGTCGCTCAGCATCGTCCGGCGCCCGACAGCGGCGTGCATTGCAACTCCGAATCCGTGAGAACACAACAGGAGCAAATCAGACGCGCCGACTGGGTTCAACGTGGATCGTCAGAGTACTGAATTGGCGTGGGAAGCGCTGCGGACGCAGAGTGAAAGGTCAATGACCGTCCAGCGTTACCACTTCCACTGCGTTGGCCGAGGCGCGGATGCGGTCTTTGACTTGACCGGGCGGTGGGTGCCGCGACCGCGCAGCCTTGGACAGCAAGCTGATCGGGTTGCACGGGCCGTCATGGATGGGGCACCCGGTACGGACTGGACGGACTGGTTGGGCGACGTCCACGATGCGCGAGGTCGACGGGTGCTCGTGCGTGCGTTCGCGGACGTGCGTGCCAATCCGCGAAACCTTTTAGGAAGGCAGGATGGAGCAGCAGCACAAGCGGCCCTATCAGCGAAACAACGCATTCTGGCTTAGGTTAGCAGTCGGCAGCCTGCTCCTGTGCATACTGATCTTCGGCTGCTGGCAGACGGCTGTTTGGTTCGCAGCCCATTTCCCGAGGGATTTTCGGTAGGCGCGGCCTTCTCAGCTTCGCCCGTGGTCTCGGCCTGGATGAAGCGACTTCTGGGACCGTCCGTCGATCTCCACCACGGGCGACGAACCGGTCGTTCCTCTTGGGGTTTCCAAAGCACTCCAGGGAGAACGCTGTGCCTCGCTACTTTTTCGACATCGACGACGGCGTGCGTGATCTGCGCGACGATGAAGGTGTCATTCTCAATGATCGGGAGCTTGCCAGGAAGGAGGCGATCGCCACGCTCGCACAACTTGCCAACGATAAGCTGCCGAACGGCAACAACCATACCTTCAAGGCGAGCGTACGCGATGAGACCGGCAGGCGGATCTACGAAGCCGCACTGACGC
>JAGTAM010000318.1 GCA_023422485.1 Pseudomonadota bacterium
CCGGCATGGTGCAGTTCAAGAACGTCTTCACCGGCGTCGAGAAGCGGCCCTACGTCAAGGCGACCTCGTCGCAGAAGTGTGTCCGCGCCGGCGGCAAGCACAACGACCTCGACAATGTCGGCTACACCGCCCGGCACCACACCTTCTTCGAGATGCTCGGGAATTTTTCCTTCGGCGACTACTTCAAGGCCGACGCGATCGAGTTGGCCTGGAGGCTGATCACCAAGGAGTTCGGCCTCACGCCCGAGCGTTTGCTGGTGACGGTCTACGCGGATGACGAGGAGGCCGCGGGCCTGTGGCGGAAGATCGCCGGCTTCTCGGACGAGAAGATCATCCGGATCGGCACCTCCGACAATTTTTGGCAGATGGGCGATACCGGTCCCTGCGGGCCGTGCTCCGAGATCTTCATCGACCAGGGCCCGGCCTTAGCCGGCGGACCGCCCGGCTCTCCGGACGAGGACGGCGACCGCTTCCTCGAATTCTGGAACCTCGTCTTCATGCAGTACGAGCAGGTCGAGCCGGGGGTGCGCAACCCCCTGCCCCGGCCCTCGATCGATACCGGCATGGGCCTGGAGCGGATGGCCGCGATCCTCCAGGGTGTCCACTCGAACTACGACACCGACCTGTTCCGCGCCCTGATCGACGCCGTGGCCCACGCCGTCTCCCGCGCGCCGGAGCCCGCGACGCGGGCCTCCTACCGCGTCATCGCCGATCACCTGCGCTCGACCTCGTTCCTCATCGCCGACGGCGTGCTGCCCTCGAACGAGGGCCGCGGCTACGTGCTGCGCCGGATCATGCGCCGCGCCATGCGCCACCTCGAACTGCTCGGCGCTCGCGATCCGGTGATGTACCGCCTCGTGCCGACGCTGGTACGCGAGATGGGTCAGGCCTTCCCCGAACTCGCCCGCAGCGAGGCGCTGATCTCCGAGACCCTGCGGCTGGAAGAGGGCCGCTTCCGCAAGACCCTGGAGCGCGGCCTCGCCATCCTCGACGCCGAGACCCGCGATCTGAGCGCCGGCCAGAACCTGTCGGGCGAGACCGCCTTCACCCTCTACGACACCTACGGCTTTCCGCTCGACCTGACCCAGGACGCGCTGAAGGCCCGCGGCATCGGCGTCGACACGCAAGCCTTCGATGCGGCGATGCAGCGCCAGAAGCAGGCGGCGCGGGCCGCATGGCAGGGCTCGGGCGAGGCCGCGACCGAGACCGTCTGGTTCGGCATCAAGGAGCGTACCGGCGCGACCGAATTCCTGGGCTACGAGACCGAGACGGCCGAGGCCGTCGTCAGCGCCCTGCTGCGCGAGGGCGGCGAGGTTGAGACGATCAGGGCCGGCGAGACCGGCATCGTCGTCGTCAACCAGACCCCGTTCTACGGCGAGTCCGGCGGTCAGGTCGGCGATACCGGCACGATCTCCGGTCCCGGCCTCACGGCGCGCGTGACGGGTACGGAAAAGAAGCTCGGCGACCTGTTCGTGCATCACGTCACGGTCGAGGAGGGCACGCTCTCTGTTGGCGCGGCCGTGGAGATGAAGGTCGATCACGCCCGCCGCGCGGCGATCCGCGCCAACCACTCGGCCACCCACCTGCTGCACGAGGCGCTGCGTCAGGTGCTCGGCGACCACGTCGCCCAGAAGGGCTCGCTCGTCGCCCCCGAGCGCCTGCGCTTCGACATCAGCCACCCGAAGCCCATCGACGAGGCCGAACTCAACCGCGTCGAGGAGATCGCCAACGCCGTGCTGCTCCAGAACGCACCGGTGGTGACCAAGCTGATGGCGGTGGACGAGGCGATCGAATCGGGTGCCCGCGCGCTGTTCGGCGAGAAGTACGGCGACGAGGTCCGCGTCGTCTCAATGGGCCGTCCCGTCGATGACGAGGGCCGCGAAGTCGAAGGTCGGCTGCCGAATTTCTCGATCGAGCTGTGCGGCGGCACCCACGTGTCGCAACTGGGCGAGATCGGCCAGATCACCGTGCTCGGCGAGAGCGCGGTCGGTGCCGGCGTGCGCCGGATCGAGGCGATGACCGGCACGGCCGCGCGCCGGCACCGCGCCAGCGAGAGCCGCACGCTGAGCCAGCTCGCCGGCCTGCTCAAGGCGCCGGTAAGCGACGTGCCGGACCGGCTCTCCGCCCTGATCGAGGAGCGCCGCCGGCTGGAGAAGGAACTGACCGACGCGCGCAAGAAAATCGCCATGGGCGGCGCAACGGGCGGCGGCGACGAGGCCCGCGAGGTCAACGGCGTGAAGCTGATGGCCCGCGTCGTCGAGGGTGTCGAGATGCGCGACCTCAAGGGCCTGGCCGACGAGGGCAAGAGCCGCCTCGGCTCCGGCATCGTCGCCATCGTCGGCGTCTCGGCCGACGGCAAGGCTGGGCTCGTCGTCGGCGTCACCGAGGATCTCACCGACCGCTACGACGCGGTCGGCCTCGTGCGCGCGGGCGCCGGACATCTCGGCGGCAAGGGTGGCGGCGGGCGCCGGGACATGGCTCAGGCCGGCGGCCCGAACGGCGCCGGTGCGGACGCCGCCCTCGCGGCCATCAGCGAGGCGCTCGCCGCTGCCTGACCTGGCCGCGCACAGGCGGGAGACAGCCGAACAAAATCAGCATCGATCACGGAACGGTGAGCGGATTCGCGGCTTGGTTG
>JAGTAM010000332.1 GCA_023422485.1 Pseudomonadota bacterium
CGTGCTCGACGGCAAGCGCGTGATCCTGTTCGGACCCTTCGCGACCTTCTCGACCAAGTTCCTGAAGGAAGGCTCGTATTTCGACCTGCTGACCTCGACCAACACCAGCAATGTCTGGCCGATGGTCCGCGTCGGCGTCGAACAGTACCCGCTGATCGAGTACCTCGCCGGCCAGGTGATGCTCTCCGACGAGGACCGCTACCAGGCCCTGCGCGAGTACTTCCCCGACGCGAAGAAGGACGAGTGGCGCCTCGTCCAGGCCGGCCAACGCGTGCAGATCATCAAGCGCGACGCGGAGAAGGGCGGCGTGTTGAAGCTCGGCACCGAGGTGGTGTCGGCCAAGGACGGCAGCATCGCCGCCCTGCTCGGCGCCTCGCCGGGCGCCTCCACCGCTCCGCCGATCATGCTGAACGTGCTGGAGAAGGTCTTCGCGCAGAAGGTCGCCAGCCCGGAATGGCAGGCGAAGATCCGCCAGATCGTGCCGAGCTACGGCACCAAGCTGAACGGCGATCCGCAGCGGGTCTACCAGGAGCTCGCCTATACCAGCGAGCACCTGCAGCTCACCCCGCCGCCGCAGATCGGCACTCCGGCCCAGCCGACCCCCGCGGCCGAGATGGGCACCGTCAAGCCGGTCCCCGACATGGCGCCGTAACGGGATCGGGGCCGCAGCGGAGCATCACGCCTCCGCTTCGGCCCCGTCCTCGATGTAGAGTTCCTCCAGCAGCACCTTGATCACCGCCACCAGCGGCAGGGCCAGCGCCACGCCCCACAGGCCGAACAGCACGCCGAACAGGAGCTGGCCGGAGAAGATCGTTGCCGCCGGCAGGTCGAGGGCGCGCCGCTGGATGAACGGGGTGAGCCCGTAGCTCTCCGCCGTCTGCACCGCGAGGTAGACGCCGAGCGCCCCGAGCAAGCCGTTCAGCCCGGAGGCGAGGCTGCTCAGCACGATCACCACGCCCGCGATCAGCGGCCCGATCGTCGGCACGAAGGCAAGCAGGCCGGCCTGGAGCCCGAGGATCAGCGCACCGCCGATGCCGAGGAGGCTCAAGCCCGCCCAGGTCAGCAGGAAGATCGCCGCCATGGTCACGAGCTGGCCGAACAGCCAGTGCCGCAGGGTCTCGCCCGACCCGTCGAGGACGCGCGCGGCCTTCTCGCGGTGGCGCCGGGGCACGAGCCGCAGGGCGCCGTCGCGGTAGCTTTTCGGGTCGGCGGCGATGGCCACCCCGAGGAAGACGATGACGAGCACGTTGCCGAGCGCGTTGAACAGCGCGATCACCACGGTCGTGGCCGGGCCGAGCACGTTGCCGGCATCCGACAGGAGCGAGCCCGGGCTCTTCAGGGCGCCCGAGGCGAGGCCCGCGAGGCCGCCCTGCTTCTGGCCCTTTCCGTCCTGACCCTTTCCGTCCTGGCTCTTTCCAGCTTGGCCCTCGTCCTTCTCACGCTGACCGGACTCGGCACCGGCACCCTGGGCCACCGGGGTCGCTTCAGACAGGTCGATCTCGATGCCGCGCTCCTTCAGCCAGTCGCGCACGGTCTCCGATTGCTGGCGCACCGTGGTGCCGAGGTCGCGCGCCTGGCTCGCCACGGTGGCACCGCCGAAGGCCGTGAGACCCAGCGCGAGGGCGGCGAGCACGAGGCAGGCGAGGGCGAGGCGCCAGCCGCGCCCGATCGGCAGCACGTAACCGAGACCGCGGGTGAGCCCGTCGAGGAAGACGGCGAACAGGATGCCGGAAAAGATCAGCAGCAGCGTCGCCGAAGCAGTCCAGGCGAGCCAGAGCGCGGCCGCGAAGGCGACGACCGCGATACCGGCGACCGCCAGGCGCCGTGCGCCCGGCGGGCTGGCCGGCGGGCTGAAAGGGGGAGCCGTCATGAGGTCGGGAATCCGTTCGCGGTTCGTGTGAGGCGGCTGGCCCCGGGACAATCGATCGTCCAGGCCCGGATGTTCAGGTTCGAATGTTCAGGTCCAAGCCTGCGCGGCGGCGGCGTCGGCCTCCGTCGCCTCGACCCAGCCGCCGGTGGTGCCGTCGGCGAGGTGCTCGCGCTTCCAGAAGGGCGCGCGGGTCTTGAGGTAGTCCATCAGGAAATCGGCCGCCGCGAAGGCGGCCTTGCGGTGGGGCGAGGCGGTGACGACGAGGACGATGCCCTCGCCCGGCCGCACCAGCCCGTGGCGGTGGATCACCCGCAGCGCCTGGACCGGCCAGCGCGCGCGCGCCGCCTCCACCACGCGGCCGATCTCGGCCTCGGCCATGCCGGGATAGTGCTCCAGTTCCAGAGCGGCGAGCCGGCCCGCCTCGTCGCGGCACAGGCCGGAAAAGGTCACGACCGCCCCCGCCCGCCCGGCCAGCTCCGCCTCGATCCGGGCGATCTCGGCGGCGGTGTCGAAGGGCTCGGACTGGATGCTGACCGTCATGACCGCCTCTTCGGAAACGCGTACGCGGGCAGGGATGGTCCGGCGAGAGCGTTTTCGCGCCGGCCTGTTACTCCGTTTGCCCGTGGGCCTATATGGCTCAAGAAGAGGACTGCGCCACCGGCGCCGTTTCGAAGAACAGCGAGCCGCGACGTGACGCCCGACCTGATCCTGCCCCACGACGGCATCTTGCCCGTCTTCGCCAGCCGCCCCGTCTGGTGCGGGCGCGCCAGCACCGTGATCGGCACCGCCACCCTCGGGTCCCAGGCCTGGCTCGGGGACGACAGCGTGATCCGCAGCGACGGCCAGCCGATCACCGCGGGCGAGCGCTTCTGGCTCGGCGCCCGCTCCACCGTCCACATCGCCACCGAATCGCTGCCGACCCATATCGGCGACCGGGTCACGGTCGGCCGCAACGCGGTGGTCCATGCCTGCACCGTCGGCTCGGACGTGGTGATCGAGGACGACGCGATCATCCTCGACGGGGCGATCGTCGGCGACAACGTGCTGATCGAGGCGGGCGCGACGATCTTCCCCCGCTCGACCCTGGAGAGCGGCTTCGCCTATGGCGGCAACCCGGCCAAGCGCCTGCGCCCGGTCACGCCGGAGGAGTTGGCCGAGCGGGCCGAGCGCCTGCGCGAGGCCTCCGGCGAGACGGTGAGCCCCCCGGCGCCGACCGAGCCGCCGGAGACCGAGGCCAGCGTGTTCGTGGCCCGCACCGCCCGGCTCTCCGGCCGCATCGCGCTGGGCGCCGGGGTGACGGTGCTGTTCTCCTGCGAACTCTCGGCGGAAGTCGGGCCGATCGTGGTCGGCGCCGACACCAACATCCAGGACAACACCGTGATCCGCAGCCGCGGCGAGGGCGTGGTGATCGGGCGCGACACCACCATCGGCCACAACGTGCGCATGGCCGATTGCCGGATCGGCGCCCGCTCCCTCATCGGCATCGGCTCGGTGCTGGCGCCGGGCACCGTGGTGGCCGACGACGTGATGCTGGCCGGCGGCTCGACCACCGATCCGGGCCAGCTCCTGGAGGGCGGCCATCTCTGGGGCGGGCGGCCCGCGCGCATCCTCGGCACGCTCGATGCGAAGAAGCGGGCGCTGATGGCGCATATCGTGGAGGGCTATTGCCGCCACGGGCGGGAGTATCGGCTCCTGCAGGAGCAGGAGGGGTGAGGTCTCTCAGGCCTGCCGCGATGCGCCCGCCCTGGAGATCGACGCACCGATGATGAGCCGTCTCTCGATGCTGACGCTCGGCGGCCGGCGGCGTTTCGACGATCTCAGCGAGCAGGAGATCCTGGCGCTCGCGATCGGCTCGGAGGAGGAGGACGGCCAGATCTACCGGGCCTACGCGGCACGCCTGCGCGCCGACTATCCCCATTCCGCCGCCCTGTTCGACGCGATGGCGGAGGCCGAGGACGAGCACCGCCGCCGCCTGATCGCGCGTTACAAGCAGCGCTTCGGCGATTTCATCATCCCGATCCGGCGCGAGCACATCGCCGGCTATTTTGCCCGCAAGCCGGTCTGGCTGATGCGCAATCTCGGGCTCGATCGCGTCCGCGAGGAGGCCGCCGCGATGGAGCGGCAGGCGCGCGACTTCTACCTCGCCGCCGCCCGCCGCTCGACCGACGCCGACACACGGGCCCTGCTCGGCGACCTTGCGGCGGCGGAAAGCGCGCACGAGCGGACGGCCGAAGCGCTGAGCGACCAGCATCTCGACGGGGCCGGCCGCGACGCGGAGGATGCGGTCGCCCACCGCCAATTCGTGCTGACCTGGGTCCAGCCGGGGCTTGCCGGACTGATGGACGGCTCGGTCTCGACGCTGGCGCCGATCTTCGCCACCGCGTTCGCCACGCAGAACCCGTGGACGACCTTTCTCGTCGGCCTCTCGGCCTCGATCGGCGCCGGCATCTCGATGGGCTTCACGGAAGCCGCGCACGACGACGGCAAGATTTCCGGGCGCGGCTCGCCGCTCAAGCGCGGCCTCGCCTCCGGCGTGATGACGGCGATCGGCGGCCTGGGCCACGCGCTGCCCTACCTGATCCCGAACTTCTGGCTGGCGACGAGCATCGCCTTCGCCGTGGTCTTCGTCGAGCTCTGGGCCATCGTCTGGATCCAGAACCGCTACATGGAGACGCCCTTCCTGCGGGCGGCCTTCCAGATCGTTCTCGGCGGCTCCCTCGTGCTCGCCACCGGCATCCTCATCGGCGGGGCCTGAGGCGCCGGTGAATGGGCACGCCTACCCGCAGGCGATCTGATCGCAGCGCCGCATCGCCGCGATCATCTTTGCCAGCGACTTCACGCCGGGATGGCCGAGCACGCCGGTATTGCCGAGGACGTAGGAGGGCGTGGCGGATAGCCCGAGATTGGCTGCGACGTTCATGTGCGAGCGCATCGCCTCGCGCACCTCGTCACTGTCGGCGATCTGTTCGAGTTCGGCGCGCGACACACCGGCCTTGGCGCTCGCCTTGGCACCGATCTCGAGTGCCTTGAGCCCATCGATCTGGCCCTTGGTGGAGAGCAACTGGCCGTAGAAGGCGAAGGCCGCCGCCGAGCCGAGCTTGCGCTGCACCGCCAGCGAGACCTTGGCGGCCTGGGCCGACATCGGCGACAGGATCGGGTTGTGGACGAGGCCGATCCGCAAGCCCGGATCGCTGCCCGCGAGCGCGGTGACGTCGGCGGCGGCCTTGCGGCACCAGGGGCAGTTGTAGTCGAAGAATTCGTAGAGGGTCACCTCGGCCTCGCGGGGGCCGACATAGGTGACGCCGCGCAACTCCTGGATCTGCCCGGTGATCTCGCCGGGCAGACGCATGTTGGCCACGGGCCGGCCCTCGTCGTTCTCGACCTTGAAGGTCTGGCCGTAGCTCTGCGCGGCGGCCGGGCCGGCGATGGCGAGGCCGAGCGAGGAGGCGAGGAAGCGGCGGCGGGAGAGGGGCATCGGCAACGGACCAGCGGATGGTGAGGCGGCCGAGGATAGGGTCAAGAATGGTTTAAGTTCGACTTTCGCGAGATCGAGACTGGAACGCTGCGACAGGGGAGCCGATGCCTGTTTCCGTGGCAGATGCCGAGGATCGGTGGCCCGATCTCGTTCGGCGTGCCGAAGCGGGCGAGACGATCATCCTCACGCAGGATGGGCGGCCCGTCGCCCGCCTCCAACCCATCGAGCGGGCAGCAGAGCGCAGCGAACGGCACGCTGTGCTGAACGATGTACGGCAATCTGCCGCCATGAAGGCATGCGCCGGACCGGACGCCGCCCGCAGCCAGGATCTCCTTGAGGGCGAAGACGGATTGCCGATGTGATCCATGGCTCACCGAGCGAAAGATGAGCACCATCCGTTTCCAACCGCGCCCGATCTTGAGGCGCGCAGCGAAGCGGAGCCTCGAAGACTCTCCCAGGGATCGCGCGAGATCTCGAGGACCCTTCGAGGC
>JAGTAM010000432.1 GCA_023422485.1 Pseudomonadota bacterium
CGGCGGGTGGTCTCGACGAGACGCTCCTCGGTGATTTTGCGCGCGGTGATGTCGATGGCGCTGCCGACGCCGCGAAGGCAGCGCCCCTCCGCGTCGAACACGCCGCGCCCCTTGGCCGCGATCCAGCGGACGGCGCCGTCGCTGCGGCTGACCGTGCGGAACTCCTCGTCGTAGAGGGCGCGGGTCGCGGGATCGAGCGCGGCGGCGAAGGCGGCGGTGACGCGCCCCCGGTCGTCCGGATGGAGGCCGTTCGCGAAGTCGTCGAAGGTCACGTCCGCTTCAGGGGCCAACCCGAACATCGCCTTGATCCGCGGTGGCCAGATCAGGGTGCCGGACTGCGGATCGAAGTCCCATAGGCCGATCTCGCCGCTCTCGACGGCGAGGCGCAGGCGCTCCTCGCTCTCGGCGAGCGCAAGTTCGGCGGCGCGGCGTTCCTCGATATCGACGACGGAGCCGATATAGCCCAGGAAACGCCCGTCGGCGGCGAAGCGCGGGCTCGCCGTGTCGATCGCCCAGCGATAGACGCCGTCGAGGCGGCGCAGCCGGTATTCGAGGCTGAATCCCTCGCGCCGGGCATTCGCCCTCAGGAAGGTCTCGCCCGACCAGCCACGGTCGTCCGGATGCACGGCGTCGAGCCAGCCGAGACCGAGCGCCGCCGCCTCGCTCTGGCCGGTGAACTCGTACCAGCGCCGGTTGAGGTACTGGCAGGCGCCGTCCGGGTCGGTGACCCACATCATCACCGGCGCGTCGTCGGCCATGGTGCGGAAGCGGGCCTCGCTCTCCGCGAGCACCGCGTTGCCGGTGATCCGTTCGGTCACGTCCGAACCGTCGACGAACACGCCGGTGATCGCCCCGCTCGCGTCCCGCATCGGCTGATAGACGAAATCGAGGAAACGCTGCTCGGGCACGCCGCCGGGCACGCGCAGGAGCGTCACCGGCGCCCCGTGCGCGGTGTGGCTGCGGCCGCTGGCGAACACCTCGTCCAGCAACTCGAAGAAGCCCTGGCCCTCGACCTCCGGCAGGGCGACGCGCACCGGCTTGCCGAGGACGTCGCGGTGGGCGACGAGTCCGCGATAGGCGGCATTGGCGAAGGTGAAGACGTGGTCCGGCCCGTCGAGCACCGCGACGAAGCTCGGCGACTGCTCGAACAGCTGGGCGAAGCGCTCGCGCTCGGCCTGCATCTGCCGGCCGGCCCGCACCGCGGCGGTGGTCTCCGAGCAGGCGCAGAACATGCCCGCCACGCTGCCGTCCTCGACCCGCACCGGCGTGTAGCCGAAGGCGAAATGCGTCTCCTCCGGATAGCCGTTGCGGTGCATCGTGAAGGTGATGTCCTCCATATGCGTGGCCTCACCCGCATAGGCCCGCGAGAGGATCGGCTCCACTTGATCCCAGATGTCGTGCCAGACCTCGTCGAAGGGGCGGCCCAGCGCGTGCGGGTGGCGGGCGCCGCACATCGGCGCGTAGCCGTCGTTGTAGAGCGTGACATGGGCCTCGCCCCAGACGATCAGCATCGGTTGCTGCGAGCCGAGCATCACGCCGACCAGGGTCGTGAGCGCGGTCGGCCACGCCTCCGGCGGCCCCAGCGGCGACTTTGCCCAATCGAACCCGCGCATCAGCGCACCGGTCTCGCCGCCGCCGGCGAGAAAGTAGGGCATGGTGCTCACGCCGCCGGCTTTCGGACCAGCAGCAGCTCGCCGGGACGCGGAAGGGGCCGAAGGTCGAGCGAGCGGGAAAGAGTCGGACAAGAGGGCCAGCGCGGAGACGAGAGGGAAGCGAGCGAGGGCAAGGGGGCAGGCAAGGGGGCAGGCAAGGGGGGCAGGCAAGAGCGAAGCGGGACCGTGTGTTCGAGAGCGTTCAACGCGGTAGCGGGCCAGCCGTGCCATCGCCGGGAGCAGGAAGGCGCGTCGAAAGCGTTCCCGGCGCCTGCCATGGCGCTAACTGATGGCCATGCCAAGGCGTTTGATCGACACGCTCGTCACGTCGGCCGCTCGGAGGGATTTGAGGATGGCGGCGCCTTGCACGAGCGCACCGGCCGCGCCAGCATCCGGTCACCGCGGCGCGGGATCGGTGCCGCATGCCGGAAAGCCCGCCTCGCGAACGGGTTTCCGGCCGGCGTCCTGCAACGCGGCCTGTCACCCGGGAGAGCCCTTTTCGTGGACGCGCTGCCTTCCTTCTACGACGACCTCGACGGCTTCCGCGCCGAGGGCTGGCGCCGCCTCGCCGAGGGCGTGACGAACCGGCACAGCCCCTTCCACACGCCGGCGCTGGCGACCGTCGACGCGGCGGGCCGCCCGCGTCTGCGCACCGTGGTGCTGCGCGCCGCGGAGGCCGGGGCGGGATTCGTGCGCTTCCACTGCGACCGGCGCTCGGACAAGGCGCGGGAGATCGCCGCGAACGGCCTCGCCGCCCTCCACGTCTACGACGCCCGAGCCAAGCTCCAGCTTCGCCTCGAGGGGCGGGCGCGCCTGCACCATGACGACGCGGCGGCCGAGGCTGCCTGGGGCGCCGCCCTGGCGATGAGCCGGGTCTGCTACGGCATCGAGCCCGCCCCCGGCACCGCGCTCGCGGCGGGCGACGCCTACGCTCTACCGGACGAAGACCCGGAAGCGCGGGTCGGCCGCGAGAACTTTTGCGCGGCGGTGCTGCGCGCCGAGCGGATGGACCTGCTCTACCTCGACCGGCGCGGGCACCGGCGGGCGGTTTTTTCGCGGGAGGGCGAGGGCTGGGGCGGAACGTGGGTGGCGCCTTGAGTTTCTCTCACGAGACTCCCGCCACGTTTCCGTCTCCAGAGCGGGAAGGTCCGTGATCGGGAGGCTTGCGAGGCACCCTCAAGCCGCCGCCATCCGCGCGAACCCGGCCTCCAGATCCGCTTTCAGATCCACCGGATCCTCCAGCCCGATATGGAAGCGCAAGGCGGGGCCGCCCGGCTGCCAGCGGGTGGCGGTGCGGTAGACGGTCGGGTCGAAGGGGATGACGAGGCTCTCGAAGCCGCCCCAGGAAAAGCCCATCCCGAACAGTTCGAGCCCGTCGAGGAAGGCGGCGAGCGCATCTTCCGAGACCGGCTTGAGGATCACGCCGAACAGGCCCGAGGCGCCGGAGAAATCCCGTTTCCAGATCGCGTGGCCGGGATCGTCCGGCAGACCCGGATGCAAGACCCGCAGCACCTCCGGGCGGCCCTGGAACCATTGGGCCATGGCGAGCCCGCGGGCGCCGTGCTCGCGCAGGCGCAGGCCCATGGTCCGCAGGCCGCGCAGCCCCAGAAAGATGTCCTCGGGGCCGGGGCAGTTGGCGAAATGCTCGTAGGTGCGCTTGAGCGCGGGATAGTGCTCGGCATTGGCCGAGACGAGGCCGAGCAGCAGGTCGGAGCCGCCGCTGAGATACTTGGTGCCGGCCTC
>JAGTAM010000463.1 GCA_023422485.1 Pseudomonadota bacterium
CGCCGATGCTGCAGGCCCATGACGGCAACGGCCAGTCGGTGATGGTGCCGGTGATGGGCCGGATCGCCGCCGGTACGCCGATCTCGGCGATCGAGAGCCAGAGCCACTCGATCTCGATGTCGCCTGATTTCCTGTCGGGCGGCGAGCATTACGCGCTGGAAGTGCGCGGTGATTCGATGATCGAGGCCGGTATCCTCGACGGCGATCTCGTGGTGATCCACAAACAGGACACTGCCAATAACGGCGACATCATCGTGGCGCTGATCGACGACGAGGAGGCAACCCTCAAGCGCCTGCGCCGCCGCGGCTCCTCGATCGCGCTCGAGGCCGCCAACCCGTCCTACGAGACCCGCGTGCTCGGCCCCGACCGGGTGCGCATCCAGGGCAAGCTCGTCAGTCTCGTCCGCCGCTACTGAGGCGTTTCGCCGAGCGGCGGGTCCGACGGATCCGCCGCATCGGGGTCACCGGATGTTTGTGACGGCGACTGAGCCGCTGGTGTCGCCACGCTGGCGGGTTTGGGCTGCCAGGGCTTCGGCGGCCCGGTCCCCCGCGCGGTGACGACATCCGGCCCCGTGGCACCGAGGCGGATCGCGGTGGCGCCTCGCGCTGCCAGGAAACTTCGGTCGACAACCAACGGTGCGACACAACTCGGTGGGGCGCGCAGGCGGGTGATCAGGATGTCGGCCCGGGCGCAATCCTCGGCGAAGGCACGCTTGTCGGTGACGAGGGCAACGGTGCGCCCGTCGATGGCCACGAGGGTGCAGCCGAGTCGGTCGCAGCGCGGCCCAGTGGCTCCGATAACGGCATCCGGGCGCCGCCCATCGCCATCGGCCTTCAGCCACTGTTCCAGCACGAAGCCGGGCGGGCGCCCGAGGACGACGAGGCGCCCGTCCTGTCCGCGGATTGCGGCGCCGGCCCCGTCGCGGTCGATGTAGATGTCGTAGCGGGCCGGACTCGCGGCGAACGCAACGCCGAGCCCCGCCGGCACAAGGGCGAGCAGCCGCAGCCGCGACACCGGCAGGGTTGCGAGGAGAAGGGCGACGGCGAGCAGCACCAGGGCGCCTGTCCCGAAGGCGGGCAACACCGTGTTGGCCTGCCCGAATCCGGCGATCCAGGCCGAAATTTCGAGCATGCCCCGCACCGCGAGCCCCATCAGCCACCAGACAGGGCGGTCGAGGGCGAAGGGATAGGCCAGCATCCCGAGCACCGCCGCGGGCATCACCGCGAGCGAGACCAGCGGCAGGGTCAGCGCATTGCCGACGAGGCCGAAGGGCTGCACGGTCTGGAAGTGGTAGGTCGCGAAGGGCGCGGTGGCGATCTGCGCCACCAAGGTCGTCGCCAGCGTGCCGACCACCGCCGTCGCGACCCACGAGGCGGCCCGCGCGATGCGGGAGGGGCTGTCGGTCCGAAAGACGCGCCCGTCGATCAGCGGCGCGCAGGCGATCAGACCGGCTACCGCCCCGAACGACATCTGGAAGCTCGGGCCGAGCAGCGCCTCCGGCTCGCGGGCGAGCGCCAGGATCGCGGCGAGCGCGAGATTGCGCATGCTGAGCGCCGGACGATCGACGAGGGTCGCGCCGAGCATCACCAGCGTCATGATCAGCGCCCGCTCGGCGGCGACGTCCCAGCCCGAGAAGGCGCAGTAGGCGATCACGCCCAGCATCGCCGCGCCGGCCGCGATCTTCTTGATCGGCCAGGCGAGCGCCAGCACCGGCACCAGAGCGAGCCCGGCCCGCACCAGCCAGAACACCACGCCGGCGGCCAGCACCATGTGGAGCCCGGAGATCGAGACGACGTGGTAGATGCCCGCCGCCCGCAACACGTCGTTGGTCTCGTTGGCGATCAGCCCGCGCTTTCCCGTGACGAGGGCGGCCGCGACGGCGCCGGCCTGTCCGCCGATCGCGTCGGTGATCCGCCGGGTGAAGGCGTTGCGGGCGGCGTCGATGCTGGCGGCCACCTGCAAGGACCAGGGGAGCGGTTCGGCCGGCACCCCGACCTCGACCTTGCCGACGAGCGATCCCACCGCTCCGATGCCGCGGAAATAGGCGTCGCGCGCGAAGTCGTAGCCGCCCGGGCGCACCGCCTCCGGCGGCGGCAGCAGGCGGGCGGTGGCGCGGATCGTGTCGCCCGGCCGCACCGCCTGCGCCGCGCGATAGGAGACCCGCACCCGCCGCGGGCGGCTTTCCGCATCGAGGTTGCCGAAGCTCGCGACCCGCACGATCAGCCGCGCACCGCCCTCCCGCTCGTCGAGGCCTTCGACGAGGCCGGCGAGCGGCGCGATGGTCGTGCGGGTCAGCACCGGCCCTGCCACGGAGGCGACCCGCCAGACGCCGGCCGCGAAGCCGAGGAACAGGGCGGCGAGGGCGAGCATCAGTGCAAGCGCGATCGGACGCGCCCGCAGGACCGGCGTGACCGCGAGACAGAAGCCGGCGGCGATCATCGGGGCGGCGAGGGTGGGTTCGCCATCCGCCGCCGTGAAGAAGACGAGGATGCCGGCTCCGAAGGCGACGGCGAGCCAGGGAAACAGCCGGCGCTGCTCGGCCTCGCGGGCGAGGCTCGCGCCCAATCCCTCGACCGTGCCCTGCCAGAGCTGCGAGGGAGCGGGAACGCGGCCGGCGAAGAGGGCCGGAACCGCCCCGCCCACCGCCCTGCCGCCGTCCTGCGCCATGCCCCGCCGCGTCCCGAGACCTGCGATGCCCGCGCGACGGGCAATCGTGACGAATTCTTAACGCATCCGCTCGCTCGTGCTACACGCCCGGCGAGACCGGCTGCGGCCGCCCTCCCGCCATCCCGCACTTTTTTCCGAAGAAGCCTCCCAGCCGCCGATGTCGTCACCGGTCGTCACGCGCTTTGCGCCCTCGCCCACGGGTTTCCTGCATATCGGGGGAGCGCGTACGGCCCTGTTCAATTGGCTCTACGCGCGCCGCTTCGGCGGCCGCATGCTGCTGCGCATCGAGGACACCGACCGCGAGCGCTCGACGCAAGGCGCGATCGACGCGATCCTCGACGGGATGCGCTGGCTCGGCCTCGATTGGGACGGGGAGGTGATCTACCAGTTCGCCCGCGCCGAGCGGCACCGCGAAGTCGCCGAAAGCCTGCTCGCCTCGGGCAATGCCTATCATTGCTACGCCAGCGCCGAGGAGCTGGCGCAGATGCGCGAGACCGCCCGCGCCGAGGGCCGCGCCCCGCGCTACGATGGCCGGTGGCGCGACCGCGACCCGTCCGAGGCACCGGCCGGCGTGAAGCCGGTAATCCGCCTGCGCGCGCCGACCGAGGGCGAGACCGTGGTCGAGGACGCCGTGCAGGGCCGCGTGACCTGGGCCAACCGCGACCTCGACGACCTCGTGCTGCTGCGCTCCGACGGCACCCCGACCTACATGCTCGCCGTCGTGGTGGACGACCACGACATGGGCGTCACCCAGGTGATCCGCGGCGACGACCACCTCACCAACGCCGCGCGCCAGAGCCAGATCTACCGGGCGCTCGGCTGGGACGTGCCGGCGATGGCGCATATTCCGCTCATCCACGGGGCGGACGGCGCCAAGCTGTCCAAGCGTCACGGCGCCCTCGGCGTCGAGGAGTACCGCGACCGCGGCTACCTTCCGGCGGCCCTGCGCAACTACCTCGTTCGCCTCGGCTGGAGCCACGGCGACCAAGAGGTCTTCTCCACCGAGGAGATGATCGCGGCCTTCGATCTGAAGGCGATCGGTCGCTCCGCGGCGCGGTTCGACTTCACCAAGCTGGAAAGCCTCAACGGGCTCTACATCCGCGGCAGCGATGACGCGGTGCTGGTCGATGCCATCGATGCGATCCTGCCGGCCCGCGGGCCCGAGCGCGGGCTGCCGACCAAGCTGACATCGGATCTGCGCGAAAAACTCCTGTCGGCGATGCCCGGTCTGAAGGAGCGCGCCAAGACCCTCGTCGAACTCCTCGACAGCGCCTACTACCTGTATGCCCCCCGCCCGCTGGCCCTCGATGCGAAGGCGGAGGGACTGCTCGCCGGGGACGCGCCGGAGCGGCTGCGCGCCCTTCTTCCGGCGCTGGAGGCCCTGCCGGAATGGAGTGCCGCCACGACGGAGGCCGCCGTGCGCGGCTTCGCCGAGAGCCAGGGGGTGAAGCTCGGTCAGGTTGCCCAGCCCCTGAGGGCGGCGCTCACGGGCCGTGCCACCTCGCCGCCGGTCTTCGACGTGATGGCCGTGCTCGGCCGCGACGAGGCACTTGCCCGACTGCAGGACCGCCTGCCGACCTGAATGCGATTCACGCGACGGATCAACGCATCCCGCACTCGGGGCGCGTTGATCGGATCGATACGCCAAGCCGTGATCTCGGCATCTCAGGTTTGCGCAAAACCTCGAATGACAATTCGAGGCAAATGATATCCGGAGCTGTCAGTCTCCGACGATGATGTGATGCAAATCCGGAAAGGCTTGCTCGAAGGGCGGTTTCTCACCCATCTTCGAACCGGCAAGCGGCTAAGACAGTAACAATCCTCCATCCGAGGTCCGGTCGAATCGAGTTTCATCCATCCCGGAAAGTGACAGACTCGGCCTGTTTTTCGCATATGCGAAGACGCAGGGAACGGCCTGCCGTTGCTGGCCGCCGACCGATCCGCTAACCCGGTGCCTCAGTGAGCGGGCGCAGTGCTCTGCTGCGGCGCCACAACGGAGCGGGAGGCGACGTCTTCCGCGCCAGTGCTGTTCCCGTCGCGAGAAAGGGTCCGCGATCCCATGAGCGCTTCCGCCAGCACCATCATCGTGGGCGACAAGAACGTCGAATTGCCCATCAAGACCGGAACCATCGGCCCGGACGTGGTCGATATCGGCAAGCTCTACGCCCAGACCGGCAAGTTTACCTTCGACCCCGGCTTCACCTCGACGGCCTCGTGCGAGTCGAAGATCACCTATATCGACGGCGACGAGGGTGTGCTGCTCTATCGCGGCTACCCGATCGAACAGCTCGCCGAACAGGGCGACTTTCTCGAGACCGCCTATCTGATGCTGTTCGGCGAATTGCCGTCCTCCGCTCAGAAGGCGGATTTCGATTACCGGGTCACGCGCCACACCATGGTGCACGACCAGATGAACCGCTTCTTCCAGGGCTTCCGCCGCGACGCCCACCCGATGGCGGTGATGGTCGCCTGCGTCGGCGCGCTCTCGGCGTTCTACCACGACTCGACCGATATCTCGGACGAGTCGCAGCGGATGATCGCTTCGCTGCGCATGATCGCGAAGATGCCGACGCTGGCAGCGATGGCGTACAAGTACACAATCGGCCAGCCGTTCGTGTATCCGAAGAACGACCTCGACTACACATCCAATTTCCTGCGGATGTGCTTCGCGGTTCCGTGCGAGGAATACGCGATCAACCCGATCTACGCCCGCGCACTCGACAAGATCTTCATCCTACACGCGGATCACGAGCAGAACGCCTCGACCTCGACCGTGCGGCTCGCGGGCTCCTCGGGCGCCAACCCCTTCGCCTGCATCGCCGCCGGCATTGCCTGCCTGTGGGGTCCGGCGCATGGCGGCGCCAACGAGGCGGCGCTGAAGATGCTGATGGAGATCGGCCACCCCGAGAACGTGCAGAAATACGTCGCCAAGGCGAAGGACAAGAACGATCCCTTCCGCCTGATGGGCTTCGGCCACCGGGTCTACAAGAACTACGACCCGCGCGCGCGCATCATGCAGAAAACCACCCACGAGGTTCTGAACGAACTCGGCCTCAAGGACGACCTGCTCGAAGTCGCAGTCCAGCTCGAACAGATCGCGCTGAAGGACGAGTACTTCATCGAGAAGAAGCTCTACCCGAACATCGACTTCTACTCGGGCATCACCCTGAAGGCGCTCGGCTTCCCGACCTCGATGTTCACGGTGCTGTTTGCGCTGGCCCGCACCGTCGGCTGGATCGCGCAGTGGGCCGAGATGATCGAGGATCCGTCCCAGAAGATCGGCCGTCCGCGCCAGCTCTATATCGGCCCCGACCGGCGCGACTACGTTCCGATCGGCCAGCGGAGCTGAAAAACCCACCGCCTCCGGGCCTCGTCGCCCGGAGGCCTGCTACGCGCTCGACTTGATGGGAGCGGGGAGCGTAGCGCTCAGCCCGCGCGGCACTTGGACGACGGCCACATCCGCCATCCCGAAGGGATCAAACGGATTCGATAGGGCCCGATCAGATCTTGAGATCGCGCTTGAGGCGCACGATCACCCGGTCCAGGGCGCCGAGGAAGGCCGAGCGGTCCTTCGGCGAGAACGGCTTCGGGCCGCCGGTGATGGCGCCGGCCTCCCGCAGATCCTGCATCAGATTGCGCGTGGCGAGCGCGAGGCCGACGGACGCGTCCGTGAAGGCCTTGCCGTTCGGCGCGAGCGCAACCGCGCCGGCCTTCACGCAGCGGCTCGCGAGCGGCACGTCGGCCGTGATGACGATCGCGCCCGGACTTGCCCGCTCGGCAATCCAGTCGTCGGCCGCATCGAACTTGTCGCCGACGACGACGCGCTCGATCCAGGG
>JAGTAM010000472.1 GCA_023422485.1 Pseudomonadota bacterium
GGCTTCGGCGATCGCCGCAAGGCGATGCTCGAGGACATCGCGATCCTCACCAAGGGCCAGACCATCTCCGAGGATCTCGGCATCAAGCTCGAGAACGTCGCCCTTCCGATGCTCGGCCGCGCCAAGCGCGTCCGCATCGAGAAGGAGAACACCACGATCATCGACGGTCTCGGCGAGAAGGCCGACATCGAGGCCCGCGTCGGGCAGATCAAAGCGCAGATCGAGGAGACCACCTCGGACTACGACCGTGAGAAGCTCCAGGAGCGTCTGGCCAAGCTCGCGGGCGGCGTCGCGGTGATCCGCGTCGGCGGCGCGACCGAGGTTGAGGTCAAGGAGAAGAAGGACCGCGTGGACGACGCGCTCAACGCCACCCGCGCCGCGGTGGAAGAGGGCATCGTTCCCGGCGGCGGCACCGCGCTCCTGCGGGCCAAGAAGGCGGTCGCCGAGCTGAAATCCGACATCCCGGACGTCCAGGCCGGCATCAAGATTGTCCTCAAGGCGCTTGAGGCTCCGCTGCGCCAGATCGCCCAGAACGCGGGCGTCGAGGGCTCGATCGTCGTCGGCAAGATCACCGACAATACCGGCTCTGAGACCTTCGGCTTCAACGCGCAGACCGAAGAATACGTCGACATGATCCAGGCCGGCATCGTCGACCCGGCCAAGGTCGTGCGCACCGCCCTTCAGGACGCGGCTTCGGTGGCCGGCCTGCTGGTGACCACGGAAGCCATGGTCGCCGACGCGCCGAAGAAGGACAGCCCGGCCCCGGCGATGCCCGGCGGCGGCATGGGCGGCATGGACTTCTAAGTCCACGTCCACGAACGAAGAACGGAGAAGGGGTCGCCGAGAGGCGGCCCCTTTTTCATCGGCAGAATCCGGGCAGACCGCGACCGCAACCGCTGGGACAAAGCAACGATCCCGCAGGAAAAGCACGCCGAGTCTATCCTATGCAGTGGCCGCGGAGGCCCGGTCTCGGCAGCTTCGTCTCGGCAGCCCCCTGACGTTGTCGGCCTGATTTTCGCGAGCACCGTGACGGACCGTATCCCCGCTTCCTCGACACCGCACGTGCATATCCGCGAGGAGATGCTGGGCCTGATGCAGGCGCTGGCGGAGGGAATACGGATCGATGGCCTGATGGCCGATCAGCTCTCGCAGATCTCCGATCGGGCCCGCCTCTGCGGTGAGGGCGAGATGGCCGACGGCCTCCTCGTCGTGACCCGCCAGCACCGGGTCGCCGTGCTGGAGGGCCAGGGCCGACTCGCCGCCCTCGAAGCGCGCTACGCCGTCCTCTTCAGCGACGAGCCGTAGCATCGTTTTGGTTTGACCGCTTCGGGTGTTGCCAGCCTCCGTCATCGCGTGGCGGCAGGCGATGTCCAACCCGTCGACGGTTATCAGGAAAGCTCGGGACCCGTAGCGGCGGCGAGCGGGACCAAGGCCGCGTCAGCCCTTCTTCTTCTTGCCCTTGCGCTCCTTCCGATCCTTGTCCTTATCCTTCTTCTCCCGGCCTTCCTTCACGGCCGGCGCGTCGTGGTCCTTGCCATCCCAAACCGCGGCGAAGGGGCGGCTGGCCAGCGCGCGCTCCGGTGGCGCCTCGACGATACGAGCCTTGGTCACCGCATCCTCGGGCCGGGTCTCGCCCTTGCGGATCGGAGCGGCGCCGGCGGCCAGGGCGGCGAGGCGGTGGCGGTGCCAACCCGGCGTCGCGGTCTTCAGCGAGGGATGGTGGGGGTCGAGGCGGGTCACGAGCCCCTTCACCTCCGGCTCAGACATGCCGTCGGCGATCAGGGCGAAGCTCTCGCTGCCCAGGATCTCGCGGATCATGCGCAGCGACGCCACGCGCAAGCTCCGCGCCTTGAGCTGCTTCACGACGAGGGTGCGGGCGACCTTGGGAATCTCGGTGCGGATGTCGGGAAAGGCTTCCGGCGCGGAGGCCATCGCCTGCAACACGGCGTAGCCATCGACATCAAGGGCCATGGAGGAGTTCCTTCACTTCCGCGACGAGCGGAATCAGCACGTTGGAGACATGGGCGCCATACTTGGCGGAGAAGGTCGGCGGCGCGCCGTCGGCCGGCACCAGCGCGTCGGCGAGCGCTGCCGCCTGCGGGATGCGGGTTTCGAGCAGGCGGAAACCGGCATCCTCGGAGCCCGCCTCGGTCTGGAGCCGGGCCAGGGTCCGCTGGTGCTGGCGCACCTGAGCCTGGAAGCGGGTGACGAGCACGTGCGGCTGGCTCCGCGGGGCGATATGGCTCGCTTGCCGGCCGGAGCGCCGCCAGATCGTTTCGACGAACGCGTTGAGACCGTAGGTCGAGAGAAAATCGGGGATCGAGGTGACGAGCACGAGGTCGGCAGCCCGCACCGCCACCTCGGTCATGGGTGAGATGCCCGGCGCGCAATCGAAGAAGATGTAGTCGTAGCGCGCGGTCAGCGGCACGAAATCCTCCTGGAAGATCGACCACAGCCGCTCGTCGATGGCATGCATCGAGAATTTACGCTCGGTCAGCTCGTAGAGGATTTCCCGCTCGACGAGCCGCAGATGCGGGCCGGACGGAAGCAGCGAGAGTGACAGCGGCGCGTTCTTGTGGACGGTCAGGCTGACGCCGGGCTGGATCCGCGCGGAGAGGTCCGGCTTGTGGCGGGTGATGAGCTTGAGGGCGAGATAGGCCTCCAGCGTGCGCCCGCGGACGATCATCTCGCCGAGCAGCCTGTCGCCCGCGAGGCAGACCGAGACGCTGGCCTGCGGATCGAGATCGACCACCAGCACCCGCGCCCCGTCGGCGGCCAGCGCCTCGGCAAGCATGACCACGGTGGTGGTCTTGCCGACCCCACCCTTCATGTTCGCCACCGCGATCAGCTTGCCGCCCACCGACATCCCCTCACAAACGATCCCCGCGTCAGGATCCGCTCAACCCGGAAGGCGAGCCGTTCGACGACAATCTAGCGCATCGAGCGTTGCCGTGACCGGCAACGGCTTTCGGCAGAGTGCTGAATGTTATCCTGCCATTCGCCGATCAAGGGTCGATCCTGGGCGCCGATGCGCGACCCTCGCGGCAAGGATACGCCATCGTGATCGTGGGCACGGGCGGAACGCGGCGCGCATAATCCTATTTTGCGAAGCGCCGACGACATCCGCCCCCCGGCGGGTCGCACTTCCAATCCGAGGTTTTGCGCTGTGATCTTTCCGACCACCACGGCCTTCTATGCCGCGATCCTGGGCCTGATCTATGCCGGCCTGTCCGGCTGGGTGATCGGCGGCCGTGTCACCGGCAACGTCCTGCTCGGCGATGGCGGTCAGGATGCTCTCCAGCGCCGCATCCGCTCCCACGGCAACTTTCAGGAATATGTGCCGCTGACGCTGCTGCTGATCGCCCTCTACGAGGCGGGCGGCGGCTCCCCTGCCTGGGTCCGGGGCCTGCTGATCGTGCTGGTGATCGCGCGCATCCTGCACCCGATCGGCATGTTCGCGCCGACGAACTCGCCGCGCCAGTTCGCCTGCCGCGCCGGCGGCATCCTCGCGACGATTGCCGTCATGACGGTTGCCGCGCTCCTGCTGCTCCTGCGCGCCGGCTGATCGGCGGCGTTCGGGCATCGTCCCGAGAACCGGGTGCGGGCTTTCGAAAAAACTGTCTCGAATCAGGGGATTGCATCGTACCGGATTCGACATCCGGGCCGGTGCTCTACGGCGCGGCGGCGATCCGCGGCGCCGTCTCCTTCGAGAGCGGCGCCGACCCGGCGCGTTCGAGGGTGGCGACGGAGAGGGGTTGTCCGCGCCCCCGCAGGGAATGCGTACCGAGGGGCCGCACAACGACGCCTTCGGGCAAGCGCGGCAGCCGCTTCAGCAGATCCTCGGAGATCAGCGTGTCGACGCCGAGCGGCCGGCATAGGGCCTCGACGCGGGCGACCACGTTCACGGCATCGCCGAAATAGGCGATCTTGTGCCGGTCCACGCCCACTTCGGCCGTGATCACCCGGCCGCCATGCAGGCCCGCGCGCAGCCGCGGGACCGTGCCGAAGCGCGCCTCCCAGGCCTCCGCCTCGGCCTCGATCCGCTCGCGCACCGCGAACAGGCACTCGACACAGCGTGCGTCCTTCAGGCCGCGCTCCATCGGCCAGGTGATCATGGCGAGGTCACCGATGTAATCGTCGGTCGAGCCGTAGAACCGCCGAACCGGCTCCGCGAGGGTGGCGAAGACCGCGCTGAGATATTCCTGCGCCCGCAGGTCGCCATGGGTCTCGGCAAAGGCGGTGGAGCCGACGACGTCGAGGAACAGGAAGATTCGCTCCTCCTCCACCGGTCGGTGGTAGCGCCCGACGAGGAAGTTGATGAAGACCTCGCCGCCGATCAGGTCGCGCATGCGGATCACGAAGACGAGCAGCGCCGAGACGGCGAGCGCGTAGGCCAGCACTCGCGGCGTCGTGCGCACCGCCTCGTCCAAGCTGTCGCCAGTAAGGCCGAGCAACCAGACGACGAAGCCGCCGAGCGCGTTGCCGACGACGATCATCGCCACGTAGGAGAGTTCCGCCGCCACGACGTAGAGCCCGGCGGGCAGGCGGCGGATGCGCGACTGGACACCCGCGAGCAGCACGCCCCGGTCGAAGGCCAGCGCCGAAATGCCGACGCACAGGCCGTAGGTGAAGCCGGCCAGCGGCGAGGCGCCGCCGGCGAAGATGACGTTGTAGAGCAGCCCCGCCCCGCCCGAGGCGAGGAGGATGAGGAGCCAGAACCAGCGATGGTGCGGCAGCATCAGTTCGGGCTCCGGCGGCCGTCGGAGGAGCCCGACCCGTGCGCGGCGGCCCCGGGGCCATGCGAGCAACGGTCGGGCAGGCGGGTCGACACGGGGGCTCCTTCCGTCGCCGATCAGCAGGTGCAGGAGAAACCCTGCCCCTGTCCAGGCTGTCGAAGGCTCATGCCTGCAACGTGGCGCGAATGTGGCGCACAGCCGCATGCAGGAGCCGGCCGTGGACAGAAATTTTGCCGACGGCGATCCGGCGGGAGGGATTATCCTCCCCGCCGAGAGATGTGAGCCAAGCCTACTCGCCGACCCCGAACAGCTTCTCGAGGAAGTTGCGGTCGTCCCGACTCGGCCCCCGCTCCCGGCCGACCGGCCGCGAGGGGAGGGCGGAGGCGGTCTGCTCCGGTTCGCCGAGCAGCGCGCCGATCAGGCCGCCGGGGCCGGACTCGCGCTCGGGTGCCGCCTCGGGCCGCGGCGCGCGCCAGCGGTTCATGCCCGGCAGGCCGACCGGCTTCTCACCCTTGAGCGCCGTGGTCATGTACGCCTTCCAGATCTCCACCGGGAGGCTGCCGCCGGAGGCTCGCTTGGTCGGCTCGCCGTCGTCGTTGCCGAGCCAGACGCCCGTCACCAGCGTGGCGGAGTAGCCGACGAACCATGCGTCGCGGAATTCCTGGCTGGTGCCCGTCTTGCCGGCCAGCTCCCAGCCGGGAATGTCGGCCTTCTTCGCCGTGCCGATGGTGAAGACGTCGTGCATCATGGCATTCATCATGCCGGCGGCGTTGGGGCCCATGACGCGACCGAGCCCGCCCTCGCCGCGCTTGTACAGCACCTTGCCGTTGGCACTCTTGATGCTGGCGATGACGTAGGGGATCACGCCGGTGCCGCCGTTGGCGAAGGCGCAGTAGGCGCCCACCAGTTCGAGCGGCGTCACCTCGGAGGTGCCGAGCGCGATCGAGCCGTTGGCCTGAAGCGGGGAGGAGACACCGAGCCGCTGCGCGGTCTGCACCACCGCCTTCGGGCCGACCTCCTGACCGAGCTTCACCGCCACCGTGTTGAGCGAGAGGGCCAGCGCCTCGCGCAGGGAAACCGGGCCGCGATAATTGTGGGAATAGTTTTCCGGTGCCCAGTTGCCGATGCGCACGGGAGCGT
>JAGTAM010000253.1 GCA_023422485.1 Pseudomonadota bacterium
CACGCCACCGGGCATGCCGGGCCGGCCGCCATCCCCGATCCTGTCGATAGGCCTGAGCCGAAGGAGCCCTTTCCAATGGATGCGTCGAATCCAGCGGGATCGGTCTGCGTTCACGACTCGGTCGCGCTGCGTCCGACGAGCCTCACCACGCTCTTCCGCCCCGAGGTTCTGGCCTATCAGGCCTCACGCCGGCAATGGGGCAGCGTCGTCGAGATGCGCCCCGTCTCGGCCCGCGCCTTGTCCTGGTCGGCCGTGCTCGCGGCGGCCATCGTGGTCACCTTCCTGTGCTTCGCGCAGTACGCCCGCAAGGAGCCCGTGCCCGGTTACCTGCGCCCATCGCTCGGGACCGCAAAGGTCTTCGTGCCGCAAGTGGGCGTGGTCCGCGAGGTCCGCGTCGGTGAGGGTGAGGTCGTCCGGAAGGGGCAGCCTCTGATGGCGATCGATACCCAGCAGGTCTCGGCTGGCGGACGTGATCTGACCCAGGCCGCCCTCGATTCCCTCTCGGCGCAGCGCGTCATGCTCGCGCGCCAAATCCAGGCGGAAGAGGCGCGCGCCGTTTCTGAGCGGCAGCGGCTCCAGGCCTTGATCGACGGAGTGCGTCGGGAGAGCGAGGCACTCGAAATCCAGGCCCGCCGGCAAGAGGAGCGTGTTGCGCTTGGGCGAGGCTTGCTCCATTCGGCCGCCCAACTCGCCGCGAAGGGCATCATGGCCGATGCCGAGCACAAGCGACGCCAGCTGGACCTGCTGGCGCAGGAGGCCGGGCGGGATGAACTCGTCCAGCGTATCGCTCAGCGCCAGAACCAACTCGTCGAGGCGCGAGCGAACCTGGAGCAGCTGCCCACGGTCCACGGGGGGAGGCTGCAAAATCTGCGCAACGACTTGTCCTGGGTTGAGCAGCGCGTCGCCGAGACGGAGGCGCGACAGGCCTACGTGGTTGTCGCACCGGTCAGCGGCACCGTTGCGACGCTCCAGGCTGCGCCCGGCCAGCCTGCCCATCCGAGCCAGCTCCAGATGACGATCGTGCCGGAGGCAGAGGGGTTGTCGGCCGAACTGTTCGTGCCGAGCCGCGCGGTCGGCTTCATCGCGCCGGGTCAGCCGGTCCGGCTCCTCTACGAGGCCTATCCCTACCAGAAGTACGGAGCCTATGGCGGTCGCGTCACGCGCGTCTCCGGTACCGTGGTCCGCCCCGGCGAGACAGGGGGGCCGCTGGCGCTGACCGAACCTGCCTACAAGGTCGATGTCGCTCTTGAGAGTCCCTACGTCAAAGTCGACGGAAAGCCCGTCGCCCTGAAGTCCGACATGGCGCTGCGGGCCGACATCGTGCTCGAGAAGCGCAGCATTATGCGCTGGCTGCTCGGTCCGTTCCTGGGCATCCGCAACGCCATCGATGCCGATCCTCTGGTCCGTTGGCTGCGCGAGGAGGTGCCGGCGGCGGCGGCCGCGCTGATGGCGGGCGTGCGAGCCCTCTCCCGCGCGATCCCCGCCTTCATCCCATCCCGGGCCGACCGCGAGCCGGAGCCGGCGCCGCGGCGAACGGCGGAGCGCTGAGCGATGGACGGCTTGCGCCTGCGCATGGGCGGTGGAAGCCTGCCCGTGATCCTCCAGACCGAGGCCGCCGAATGCGGTCTTGCCTGCCTCGCGATGGTGGCCGCGTATCACGGCCACCGCATCGACATGAACACGCTCCGGCGGCGCCACCCGATCTCACTGCAAGGTGTCACCCTGCGCGGCCTGATCGAGGTCGCCAAGGCGCTCGATCTCGCCTGTCGCCCGGTGCGCTACGAGGTGGAGCACATCCGCCACCTCGCCCTTCCTGCCGTCGTGCACTGGGACATGAACCATTTCGTGGTTCTCAAATCGGTCTCGGCCCGCCGGATCGTCGTCCATGACCCTGCCTCCGGCGAGCGGCACCTCACCTACTCCGAGGCATCGCACCACCTGACCGGCGTCGCGCTGGAGATCGTCCCCGCCGAGGGCTTCCGGAAGCGGGACGAGCGGGCACGATTGCCGCTCTCGACCTTCTGGCAGCATAGCACCGGCATGCGGCGCAGCTTGATCGAGGTGATCGTCCTCTCGCTGGTGCTCGAAGCCCTGGTTCTGGCCGGCCCCTTTTACATGCAGGTCACGGTCGACGAGGTCATCGCCCGGGGCGACCGGGACTTGATGGCCGCGCTCGCGATCGGATTCGCTCTCCTGACGGCGCTGCGGGTGGCGGTGAACGCCCTGCGCGCGCGCATCATCCTCATCCTGCAGAACATCCTGCACTACCAGATCGGCGCACGTCTGTTTCGACACCTGCTGCGGCTGCCGATCGCCTACTTCGAGAAGCGCCATGTCGGGGATGTGATCTCCCGCTTCGGCTCGATCGATCCCATCCGCAACCTGCTGGCGCAGGGGCTCATCGCAGCCCTCATCGACGGCGTGCTGGCCCTGCTCACCCTGGCGATGATCCTCGCCTACAGCCCGACGCTCGCCGTGATCGTGCTGGTCGGGCTCACGCTCTGCATTGGCCTGCGGCTCTCCCTGTTTGCCCGCTTCCGCCGGCTGAACGAGGAAGCCATTGCCGTAGGGGCTCAGGAGGACACCACCTTCATCGAGACCCTGCGGGCCGTGCAAAGTGTCAAGCTCAACAACCGCGAGGCCGAGCGAGAGGGGCAGTGGCTGAACCGCTTCGCCGAGACGGTGAACGCAAACCTCGCGCTCGGGCGCGCGAAGATCGGTTTCCTCACCATCGACCAGGCTCTGATAGGCGCCGAGTATGTCGTCACCGTCTACGTCGCCGCCGTGCTGACCCTCGATGGGGTCCTGACCGTCGGCATGATCTTCGCGTTCATGAGCTATCGCGAGCAGTTCGTGGAGAAGTCCCTTCTCCTCCTCCAAACCGCACTCGACCTCAGTCTGGTGCGCCTGCACCTGGAACGGCTCTCCGACATTGCCGTGACCCCTCAAGAGCCCGGCCACGATCGACCGCTCGCCCGCCTCGCGCCGCTGCGAGGGGAGATTGTCTTGGAGCGCGTCTGCTTCCGCTACGCGGAGGGCGAGCGGAACATCTTGCAGGACGTGAGCCTGACAATCCCCGCCGGCCGGTTCACGGCGATCACCGGTCCCTCGGGCGGGGGAAAGTCGACCCTCGTGAAGATCATGCTCGGTCTGCTCGAACCGACGTCCGGACAGGTATTGATCGACGGGATGCCGCTTCAGACTTACGGCATCCGCAACTATCGTGAGCAAGTCGCCGCCGTCATGCAGGAGGATCATCTTCTCTCCGGCTCAATCGCCGACAATATCGCCTTTTTGGATACCGTCCTTGATGAGCGTCGCATGGTCGAAAGTGCCGTGCGGGCCGGTGTGCACGACGAGATCCTGGCGATGACGATGGGGTACGATAGCCTGATCGGCGACATGGGCTCCTCGCTCTCCGGCGGCCAGAAGCAGCGCATCCTGCTCGCGCGCGCGCTCTACAGGCAACCCCGTCTGCTGTTCCTCGACGAGGGCACGGCGCATCTCGATCTCCGCAATGAGCGGCTGGTCAACGAGAGCCTGCGCGCCCTCGCGATGACGCGGGTGAGCGTCGCGCATCGGCCCGAAATTTCGTGCGGCGCCGACTTGCTGATCCATGTCGAGGGACGCTGTCAGGTGGTCGAGGGCGCGGCCGTCACGGAGGCGCTGGCACGGATCGGAGTGCCGACAGAGGCTCAGTAGACATCGTAGGTACGATTGCAGAAAATGTAACCTACACTGCGGACCGACTTGATATAGGCGATACCGGGCTTGTTCGTCGACAGGCGCTTGCGCAAGCGCGCAACCTGCGCGTCGAGGGAGCGGGCCAACATCGAATGCGGGCGCCCCAGCGCCATGATCGACAGGTCGTCGCGGCTGAGGACGCGGCATGAGTTCTGCGCAAATACCGTCAGCATGTTGTACTCGGCCGTGGTCAGCGGCACGTAGCCGCCGGTTGCCTCACAAACGAGTTGACGCCGCTCGAAGTCGAGGAACCAGCCCTTGAACTGAATGCCGCGCCGCGCCTTACCGGCGATCTGGTCACTTTTATCGAGATTCATGCGGCGCAACAGGCTGTTCACCCGGGCGAGCAACTCGCGATGTCGGAACGGCTGCAGCAGCACGTCGTCGGCGCCCATTTCCAGCGTCCGGACGAGGTCCGCATCGGCGTCGGCATGATGAATGACGACAATGCCGACGCTGGAGATACTGCGATAGGAACTGGCGAGACAAAGCCCGCGCCTGCCATCCCGTGTGGCATCGATGATGACGAGGTCGGCGTCTGCCCCTCTTTCGGCAAGGAGGTTTTTACAAGCTGGCGCCTGATAGACCTTATATCCAGCCTCACGGAATAGTGTCTCGATCTCGTGGCCCACCTGCGGACTAGCGCGATCACACGCGACGAGAATTTCCGTCACGGCGCTTGCTCCCTAAGTTACAGCCTTTCCGGCCCTGTAAACGCGCTGGTTCGATACTGATACCGTGGCCCCGCTCACAGCCGCGGATGGGCATCGGAGACCATAATGTCTCACAATCCCAGCCGACTGATTTTTTGTTCCCGTAAGCGTATATTGAGAAATTGGATTACCTCGGTGGGAAAGTTGACGTCTCTTCCATGGCAGCCGAACTAATCCTGGGCCGTCGAAGCGATCGCACCGGTGCTTGCCGGCCATCTGTTGGGACAGGGAGAGTGTGCAGACAGGGCATCGGATCCACGAGCGGGTGAGTAGCGACACGCAGATGCGGCGAGATGCTCTGATCCGGAGAGGACGCCCGATGACGAGCTATCTTCGGCGATGCAGACGGTGCGGACAGGCACTTCTCGACGATGCACGCTGCTGCCCGCATTGCGCGATCCCGCGACCCATTCGCCGGAGGCTGGTTTACAGCCTCACTGTAGGCACGGCCGCCTTGGCCGTTCTCGGCGCAGCACTGCGCGGTGCCAGCGAACTGACAGGCAATGCCCAAGCCGCCGCACCATCACGATCGATGTGGGGCGTCGTGACAGCTCTGTTCCATGAATCACCGGAGGCCGAAGCGTGTCGACAGCGCGGTGGCACACTGGTCTGGGTGCCCGGCCCGTGGGTTAGCGCGACTCGACGATGCGCGACCAGCTTCGACGACGGAGGAGCACGCTGACCGCGAGGCGCCGTACGGTGCGGCGGTCTCATTGGCTCGGAGGAGGCGCATGGACCAGCAACGATCGGGGCGATCGGCTCTGTCCGCGCCGCAGAATTTCATTTCCGAGAGCCTACCGCGCCGCCTCTATCGCGGCCACAGATGGGCTCTGTGGATGCTCTTCGTCGTGCTTGGCGGGGCGAGCGCACTGCTGGTGTTCGAGCGTGTCGGCGCGATCCTTCCGCGGCTAGAGGCGGTGCCGCAGAGTCGCGCCCCTGACGTTCCTCTCCAAGATCTTGTCCAGCGCGAGCAGGATCTCATGGCACGTCTGAAACAACTTGACGTCCCGGCCGAGCTGCAGGCCAGAGCTGCAGAGGCGAAGGATACGGAGCTGACCGGGGCCGACCAATCGCAAAAGGCACCATCACAATCGGCGGAGGCATCGAAATCCGTGCCGCTTCAATTGCGAGACGAGACCACCGCGAGCGTTCTGCCGAATTCCTTAGTGTCCGAGTCTGCCAAAGCTTCGTCCCAGAAACCGGATCCGGCATTGGACGGGATGCGAGCGCTCGAGCAAGCCGATCGCTATCTCAGCCGGGGACAGTATACGATCGCTCGCTATCTCTATGAAGAGGCTTATCGAGTCGGGGATATTCAAGGTGCGCTTGGAATGGCGAAGAGCTACGATGCAGTTTACCTCAAGTCCAAAGGCCTTCGAGCCAAGGGCGATCCACAACGGGCCCGTATCTGGTATCGCCGGGCAGCTGAAATCAAAGACGGTCTCCGGAAGTCTCCTCCCTAACGAGCGTGAGCGAGCATTGAAGCGGAGCGGCTTGCATCCTGCCTGCCGGTGTTCCAAAGACGTCGCAACGAGATCACGCACTGACCTTGCCCCCTGTTTGCCCCCGTTTATGACCAAAGTCCGTTCTGGTTCTGGTCCTGTCGGGACCGGGTTGCAAACGCGTTCGGGGTGAGCCCGCCGAGGCTTGTGTGAGGGCGGCAGATGTTATCGTCCATCCACCACGCCTCGATGAGGGGCCGGGCCGCCGGCAGGCTCCGGAACAGGTGCTCGTTCAGGCACTCGTCGCGCAAACGCCCGTTCAAGCTTTCAACACGGCGCCGCCAGCATCCGCCTCTGCACCTCGGCCATGCGATCCTTAGCGCTGGCACTGGATGTACGCACACCCTCGTTCCGCCTCCCGTAGTGGACCACTTTTCACTGCGTGAAGCTGTTCAGATGCAGATAGGTGGGATCGAACTCGGCCGCATCGTAGAGACGCTGCCAATCATGGACGACCAATTGACGACGCTCAATTGTAATGAGGTTGTCGTCACGCAATGCTTTCAGCACTCGACTGATATGCACCGTCGTGAGGCCCGTTGCGTCAGCGAGATCCGTCTGCCGCAGCGGCATCGGGCACCGCAGATCGGCGGCGAGACCGACTGCCTCCTGCCTCAGGTACAGCTCGCAGAACAGGTGCGCGATCCGGCCGTAAGCAGAGCGTCGCCCCATCGCCGTGATCCAGGTCCGGAAGATCCCGGCATCGACCAGCGTCTCGCGCCAGAGCAGGGCAGCCACGTTGGGGAAAGCCGCTGTCAGCCGCCGCAGGTTCTCGTGCGGAACGAGGGCGAAGGTGCAAGGCGTCAAGGCCCCTACACTATGATCAAGGGTGCCCAGATGAAGGCTTTGTAGATCCGGTGTGTCACCCGCGACGTGAAAGGACAGGATCTGCCGGCGTCCTTCGGCCAGG
>JAGTAM010000562.1 GCA_023422485.1 Pseudomonadota bacterium
ATCGGGATGTGCAGGAACACCGCCGGGCAGCCCTGCTCCAGCACCCGATAGTACGAAGCATTGCAGAGGTAGCGCCCGGCATCGCGCGAGACCGCCGCGTCGAGCCCGGCTCGCCGCAGCGCCACTCGCACCTGCGCCGCGGCAGGACTCGGCCTCTGCGCCGGGCCGTCTGGATCGAAAGCGAGCGTCCGGCCCACCGAACCGCTCGCATCGGGAAACAGCCGGCTCACACGGTTGACCGCGCGGGTCTCGACGCAGACGCGGGAGCGACGCGCGGCGACGCCGATCATCATCACGGCATCGGGCCGTCTCGCCAGGGCGGGGGCGAGCCCGGTGTCGAGAGCGTCATAACGAGTGTCGAGGACGAGGCAGTCCGGGACCTGCCCGAGGATGCGGCGCAGATGCGGCGAAGCCGCCAGCCGCCGCGCGAGGCGCCCGCTCGGATTGTCGGGCACCGTCGGGAACGGGCCGAACCCCGTGACGAGCAGGCGGCTCACAACCCGATCAGCGTCGCGATCGCGTCTGCGCCAGCAGCAGGCGAGTGCTCGCCGCCGGCTACCGCCCGCTCGGCCTCTGCGGTGGCTTGGCGCACCTCGGCGCTGCCGACGAGGCGCTGGTGCAGCCGCTCGTGGACGAGGGCCCACATCCATTTCACGTCCTGTTCTCGCCGCTTCTTCGCGATCTCTCCGGTCGCGGTGAGCCGGGCGCGGTGATCCTCGATCCGGCTCCACAGGCCGTCGAGCCCCTTGCCGTGAAGGCCGGAGATCGTGACCACCGGCGGCGTCCAGGTGGCCGAGGGCGGCGTCAGGATGTGGAGCGCGGCGCGGTATTCCGAGGCCGCGGCGTTGGCCCGGCGCTCGCCCTCCCCGTCATCGGCCTTGTTGACCGCGATCATGTCGGCGAGTTCCAGAATGCCCTTCTTGATGCCCTGCAACTCGTCGCCCGCCCCCGGCAGCATCAGCACGAGGAAGAAGTCGGTGAGGTCGGCTACCGCCGTCTCGGACTGGCCGACGCCGACGGTCTCGACGAGGATCACGTCGAAGCCCGCCGCCTCGCACAACAGCATGGTCTCGCGGGTCTTGGCGGCGACGCCACCCAGCGTGCCGGAGGAGGGCGAGGGCCGGATAAAGGCGTTGCGGTCGATGGCGAGCCGGGCCATCCGCGTCTTGTCGCCGAGGATCGAGCCGCCGGTGCGGGTCGAGGACGGATCGACCGCCAGCACCGCCACCTTGTGCCCGGCGCCCGTCAGCAGCGCGCCGAGGGCGTCGATGGTGGTCGATTTGCCCACCCCCGGCACGCCGGTGATGCCGACACGGATCGCGCGGCCGGTCTGCGGTAGCACCGCATCGATGAGGTCGCGCGCCGCCGCCCGGTGATCGGCCCGGCGCGACTCGGCGAGCGTGATGGCGCGGGCGAGCGCCGCCCGGTCGCCGGCCAGGAGCCGCTCGCGAATTGTGTCCATGTCGGGAAGGGTCGCGCTCATGGTTCCTTCATGCCGGGGCGGCCGGCAGGCGTCGAGTGCCCAAAATCCCAATCGTGCCCCGCCACGGTCAAGATCGTGCGCGAAGGAAGAGTCCCCGCACCGGCCTGCTACCGGAACGGGATTTTTCGGGGATCTGAGACCGGTCATGCAGCCCTCCGACGCGACACGCCGCTCCCTCCTGCGCCTGATGGGCCTGGCCGGAGTGGCTGGCCTCTCCCCTGCCCTGTCGGCCTGCGTCATGGACGGGCTCGCCACCGGCACGGTCGGCGAGACGCAGTCCGCGCTCGACGTAAGCCCGGTGCTTCTCGTCGCCACCACCCGTCGACCGGCCTCCGGTAGTCCGCCGAAGGCCCCGTTCTTCGGCTCCGAGCGTGGGCGCGGCCTCAGCTTTGCCGAGGCGCGCATGTCGGCGCCGGACCGTTCGCTGATCGGCAAGGTGTCAGCGGTGGTGGGCGGCGATTGGGGGGTCCGCTCCATCGGCGAGGTCACGACGGGACCCGGCGCGGCGGCAGCCTTCGCCCAGTCCGCTTTCGGCCGCGACGTGCTGATCTACGTCCACGGCTATCGCGAGAGCTTCGAATCCGCTGCGATCAGCGCCGCGCGCCTCTCCGACGGGATCCGCTTCAACGGCGCCTCGGCCCTGTTCACATGGCCCTCGGCGGCGGCGACCTTCGATTACGGCTACGACCGCGAGAGCGCGCTCTGGTCCCGCGACGCCTTCGAGGATCTGCTGAAGACTGTCGCGACGACGCCGAGCGGCGGGCGCATCCACATCGTCGCCCACTCGATGGGGACACTCCTCACGCTGGAGACCCTGCGCATGCTGCGGGTCGAGGCCGGCGAGGCGGCGGTTGCCCGCATCGGCGCGGTGGTGCTCGCCGCGCCCGACATCGACATCGATCTCTTCGCCAACGGCGTCGAGCGGCTGGGGCCGGACGCCAAGCGCATCACCGTGATCTCGGCCACCAACGACCGGGCGCTCGAACTGTCGGGCGCCATCGCCGGCGGCGTCGTCCGCGCGGGTGCTGCCGACCGGGAGCGCCTGGAGGCGCTCGGCGTGCGCGTGGCCGACGCCTCCGATTACGGCGGCGGCCTCTTCAACCACGACCTGTTCCTGTCGAACCGCGAGGTGCAGGCCGTTGTAAAACGGGCCATCGCCCGCGGCAGCGGCGCGTAATCTCGCAAGACCCATCGACGAATCCCGTCCCGACGTCCTACAAGCGCCGCCGGACCCGGCCGGCCCGGGTTCATCGCGCAGCGCCGCCCGTCGGCCTGCGGCTCTTTTCCCTCCCCTGAGGACGTTCCCGATGTTCACGCTCGAGATCGACGGCACGGCGATCGCGGTCATCAACGGCGACGAGGCGACCGCCCGCGACCTGTTCACCTGCGACGGCTTCAAGGAGGACATCCGCTCGATGACCACCGCCGGCCGTCCGATCTGGAACGGCACGTCGGCGCTCACCGTGCGCAAGTCCACCGAGGACGAGATCGAGGAGTTCGAGGACGCGCTCGCGGCCGATGACGGCGAGGGCGATTTCGAACCCGACGCGCAGCACGCCGCCGAGGGCGACGGTTCGGACGACGAGGAGGAGGCCGACATCGTCTTCCTCGTCGACATCGACGACGAGGACGAGGATCAGCCGCTCGACGCGTAACGCGGTCACCCCGTCGGCCGGTCGGCCGATGGGGTCAACCTCCTCGGCCACGTCCGACTGATGTCTTCGGTGCCGCTTCCGGTCATTCCGGGGCGCCGTAGACCGAGATGAAATCCACCCGCGAAGCTGCGCTGAGCCGTGCATCGCGGATGGATCCCAGGTTCCGCTGCGCGGCCCGGGGGTGACGGGGATGGAAGCGTAACCAAACCGATCAGCCGGATTCCGTATCACCCCTCCCGCATCACCTGCATCGACGTTCCGGCCGACTCCGATTCGCGGATCGGTTCGCAGCGCCCGCCGAGATGGCGTGCGAGAAAATCTTCGGCGCGGGCGAAGAAGGCCAGGCGGTTCGCCGGGCGCACGAGGCCGTGGCCCTCGTCGGGAAACAGCAGGTAGGTCACCGGAATGCCGCCTCGCTCCATCGCGGCGACCATCTGATCGGACTCAGCCTGCTTCACCCGCGGATCGTTCGCCCCCTGCACGATCAGCAGCGGCGCCTTGATCCGGTCGGCGAAATAGACCGGCGAGCGCTCGCGGATCAGCGCCATGCCGTCCTCGGTGTCCGGATCGCCGATGGCGCGGTGGAGTTGCGCCCGCATCGCCTCCCAGTAGGGCGGAATCGTCCGCACCAGGGTTTCGAGGTTGGCCGGGCCGACGAGGTCGATCCCGCAGGCGTAGGAATCTGGGTTGCGGGTCAGCGCCATCAGCGTGGCGTACCCGCCGTAGCTGCCACCCATGATCGCGACGCGGGCGGGGTCGGCCACGCTCTGCCCCACCGCCCAGGCGACGGCGTCGCTGAGGTCGTCGTCCATCCGCCGGCCCCATTCGCGGTCGCCGGCGTTGAGGAACGCCTTTCCGAAGCCGGTCGAGGAACGGAAGTTGACGCTGAGCGCGGAATAGCCGCGGTTGGCCAGCCACTGATGGATGCCGTCGAAGCCGAAGCTGTCGCGCGCCCACGGGCCGCCGTGGACGAGGAGCACCAGCGGGCCCGGGCCATCGGCGCCGAGCGGACGGGTGAGGTAGGAGACGAGATCGAGCCCGTCGCGGGAGCGGATGATCGCCGGACTCATCGGCGCGAGCGGCGCCCCCTCCAGCTCCGGCCGGGCGCTGCCGAGCGAGCGCAACGTCTTCGCCCGCCGATCGTAGATCGCGGCCTCGCCGACGCGGGTATCGGCCCGCGCGACGACGATCCAGAGCGAATCGTCCTCGGTGCGGCTTGCCGGATACCAGTCGCCGAGCCCTTGGGTTTCGAGGAAGGCGAAGTCGTCGGTGAAGCGCGGATCGAGCACGTGCCAGGATTTGCGGGCATGCGTCACCGCGTAGGCCACCGGTTCGTGTGTCTCGGCATCCTGCAGCACGGCGCCGATATCCGCCTCCTCGTGCGAGGCCAGCACACGGGTCTCGCCGGTGGCGAGATCGATGCGGGTCAGCGCGGCGGTGTTGCGGCCACGGCTGTCGCGGCAGAACAGAGCCGTGCCGGCGGTGTCGAGGTTCTCCGCGCCGGAAACGCGCGCATCCTCAGGGGGGAAGGTGAGCCACGGCTTCCAGTTGGCGCCGTCCGGGGCAAGCAACTGGCTCGAACCGTCCGGTAGATTGCGGAAGGCGAAGCGCACCGCGTAGCGCTCATCGATCAGGAAGCCGGCGAAACCGGGATTCTCGGCGACCAGACTGCGCTCGCCGGTGGCGAGATCGATGCTGTGCAAGTCGTGGAAGCGCGGGTCGCGGTCATTGATCGCCACCAGCACCCGGTCACGCACGATGCGGCTGAGGCCGACGATTGCCGCGGCGATGCCGGGAATCGGCGTCAGGTCGCGCCGCTCGCCCGTGATGAGATCGACGGCGTAGAGGTGGTGGTTCTCGTCGCCGTCCGCGTCCTGCACGTAGAGCAGGTGGCGTCCGTCATAGGCGAAGGCGTAGGCGTCGATGCCGCGCCGCCGATCGGTGGTGACAGGCGCGGCCGCGTCGAGATCGTCGATCGGCGCCGACCAGATGTTGAGCACACCCTCATGGGGCGCCACCCAGCCGAGGCGGCGACCGTCCGGGCTGATCTGATGGCCGTAGCGCGTCGGGTTGCCGAACAGGTGCTCGCGCGGGATCAGATCGACCATGGTGTCTCCTCGAAATCCGGCGGCGCCGCGAACAGGCGACGCGCCCGGGTTTCGAGGAAACTATCGCGGGATCAGCCGAGCACCACCACCTTGGCGCCGACCTCGACACGGTTGAACAGGTCGATCGCGTCCTGATTGATCATGCGGATGCAGCCCGAGGACACGCTCTGGCCGATGGAGTGCGGCTCCAGCGTGCCGTGGATGCGGAACAGAGTGTCCTTGTTGTTCTGCCACAGATACATCGCCCGCGCCCCGAGCGGGTTGCGGCTGCCGCCGGGGACGCCGAGGCCGCTCTGCAGCTTGTCCACCTGGCGGGCGAGATCCGGCCGGCGGGCGATCATCTCCTTGGGCGGATACCAGTCCGGCCAAGCCTGCTTCGAATTGACGGTCGCGGTGCCCGACCACGAGAAGCCCTGCTTGCCCACGCCGACGCCGTAACGCCGCGCCCGGCCGTTCGGCAGAACGAGGTAGAGGAAGCGCGCCTTGGGATCGACCACGATCGTCCCCGGCGGCTCGTTCGTCCGGTAATCGACCTCCTGCCGCAGGTAGTTCGGGTTGAACTTCTTGTAGGCGATCGCCTGGACGGGGAACGGCTCGTTGGCGATGGCCGCGTAGGCCTTCGCATAGTCGATCGGGCCGTTATCGGGTTCCTGCGGCGGCACCGGATAGCCGGCCTGCTGCTGGCGCGGCGTCTGGTTCGGGGCCTCGGCGGCGGACGGCTCGCCGTAACGCTCGGCCCGGCGGCGGGCATAGCCTTCCGCGTCGAGATCCGTCTGGGTGTCGGGAACCGGGCGCCCGTTGCTGACGCGGCCGTTATAGGGAACGTACTGCCCGCCGCGGCGACGGAACAGGTTGCCGTTGCTGTCCTGGTAGAGGCGGTCGTCGTCGAACCCATCGAAGGTTTGGGCGAGGACGTGCGCCGGCAGGATGGCGAGCCCGAGGCTCGTCGCGGCTCCGAAAAGAAGCTTACGGCGGTTCTGAAGTGACATGGATCGCTCGATCGAATGGGCCGGGCCGAAAACGTCTCCGGAATACGGAAGAACGGTCACGATCGTCCGGGCCGGCTGAACTGCCCCGCTTGTTCCCTAGCAAGGAAGCGCACGGGCGTCAGGGCCGGTCGCGACCGTCTTGGCTCCTGCACCGCGAACTGTGCGAACATTGTGTCCGAAAGGTTACACGCGCAGCCGCCATGCGCGCCGCGGGCGGCTTTAACGATTTCGCAAAAATTGTGCGGATTGCGGGGCAAATCGTGGCGGACGGCGATTGTTTTGGCAGGACGCCTCCCTAGATCAAGCGTAGCCGTTTGGCCCCGACCACGGACCTCTTCCCTTGCGCGCCTCCCTCCTCCGCTTCTCGCTCGGATTGCTCTGCCTCGGCCTGATGCTTCCCGGTGAGGCTATGGCCGCCCGCAAGGCGGCTCCCTCCCGCCCGGCCAAGACAATGGTCAAGCCGAAGATGGCGCAGCCGGACGCGAAGCTGCCGCCAGCGGCACCGCAGACGGCGTGGACCGCGGCCGAAACTGCCAATTGCGGCCGGGTGCGGCGCAAGCTCTGGCAGGCGGAAGAAGGTTGGATCGTGAAAACGGTCACCGTCTGCCACTGAGGCCACGGGCCACAAGCCACAGGAGATCCCGGCCTGGCGCCGGGACACACTCGAAGCCGGCGACGCAACCCGCTACAAGCCGCCTCAAGGCGGCGACGGTCGCGGTCCGGTCTCGGTGAGTGGCGTCCTCAGTGATCCGCGTTCTCCATACGGGCGATTGGCATATCGGCCAGACCCTGCGCGGCTTCTCCCGCGAGAGCGAGCACGAGGCCGTGTTCGGCTGCCTGGAGAGCATCGTCGTCGAGCGCGAGGTCGACGCGCTCGTGGTCGCCGGTGACGTGTTCGACAGCCAGAACCCGTCCGGTGAATCCCAGGCGCGTTTCTACGCGCTGATGGCGCGCCTGCATGCGGCGCGGCCGGCGATGACCATCGTCATCACCGCCGGCA
>JAGTAM010000263.1 GCA_023422485.1 Pseudomonadota bacterium
GAGCGCCTGGTGTTACGGGCGTGATTGAAGGACCAGCGAGAACAAGATGGCCAAGGAACCGACCCGCGTCCGCCGCCGCGAACGCAAGAACATCGTCTCCGGCGTGGCGCATGTGAACGCCTCGTTCCACAACACGATGATCACCATCACCGACGCGCAGGGCAACACGATCTCGTGGTCGTCGGCCGGCGCGATGGGCTTCAAGGGCTCGCGCAAGTCGACCCCGTACGCCGCCCAGGTCGCCGCCGAGGATGCCGGCCGCAAGGCTGCCGAGCACGGCATGCGCACCCTCGAGGGCGAGGTCTCGGGCCCCGGGTCGGGCCGTGAGTCGGCGCTGCGCGCGCTCCAGGCCGCGGGTTTCACCGTGACCTCGATCCGCGACGTCACCTCGATCCCGCATAACGGCTGCCGCCCGCGCAAGCGTCGCCGCGTCTGATCTGACGGACCCGGAGCCCCCTCGAACGGAGAAGCCCATGGCGGACGGATCGAAGCCCCTCCCCGGCGCGCTGCGTTGGAACCTCGGCGACCTCACGGTCACCGCGCTCAACGACGGCTGGTTTCAGGGCTCCCTCGATCTCGTCACAGGCATCTCCAAGGACGAGGCCGGCGCACTCCAGCGCGCGGGCTTCCGCTCCGAGGCTCCGGTCGTCACGCTCAACGCCTTCCTCGTCCCGGGTGCCGGCCGCAAGCCGGTGCTGATCGATTCGGGTTACGGCTATTTCGGTCCCGCCACGATGGGCCGGGTGCCTGCGGCCCTCGCGCTCGCCGGCGTCAAGCCGGAGGAGATCGAGACCGTGCTCCTCACCCACCTGCATCCCGACCATGCGGGCGGGCTGGTGAAAGAGGACGGCAGCGCGGCCTATCCGAACGCGGAACTCGTGGTCCATGCCACGGAAGCCGCGCATTGGCTCCCCGACGAGGCACTCTCGCGGGCGCCGGACGAGGCGAAGCCGTATTTCGAGAACGCCCGCAAGGCGGTCTCGCCCTACGCTGCCCGACTGCGCAAGCATGAGGGCGGCGAGCTGGTTCCCGGCATCACCGCCGTACCGCTGCCCGGCCACACACCGGGCCATTGCGGCATGCGGATTGTATCGGGGGACAAGTCCCTGCTGATGTGGACGGATGTCGTGCATATGCCGGCGATCCAGTTCAAGCAGCCGGAGGCGGGCGTCGCCTTCGACGTCGACGGGGATCAGGCGCGCGCCACCCGCAAGCGCGTGCTCGACGAGGTGGCGAGCGAGAAGACCTTCATCGCCGGCTCGCATCTTGAGTTCCCGGCGCTCGGATACGTTGCGCGCGATGGCGCCGGCTACAGCTTCGTCCCCGCCCTCTGGGTGGCCGGCGAAGAGCACTGATTTTTGGGACCGGTCCGGGCGCTCTTCGAACGCTCAAGGGCCGGCCGAAGCGCTTTCCGGGACGCCGGCGGCGCGGGTTTGGCAAGAGGTAGGATCGTGGTCATTCAGAAGAACTGGCAAGAGCTCATCAAGCCGAACAAGCTGCAGGTTTCCGCTGGCGACGATCCCAAGCGGGTCGCCACCGTGGTCGCCGAGCCGCTGGAGCGCGGCTTCGGTACGACGCTCGGCAACTCGCTTCGCCGCGTGCTGCTCTCCTCGCTTCAGGGTGCCGCGGTCACCTCGGTGCAGATCGACGGCGTGCTGCACGAGTTCTCGTCGATCCCCGGCGTGCGCGAGGACGTGACCGACATCGTCCTCAACATCAAGACCATCGCCATCCGCTCGCAGACCGACCAGCCCAAGCGCATGACCCTGCGCAAGACGGGCCCCGGCCTCGTCACCGCGGGTGACATCGGCGCCGTCGGCGACATCCAGATCCTGAACCCCGACCTCGTGATCTGCACCCTGGACGACGGGGCCGAGATCCGCATGGAGTTCACCGTCGCCACCGGCAAGGGCTACGTCCCGGCCGAGCGCAACCGCCCCGAGGACGCGCCGATCGGCCTGATCCCGGTCGATGCGCTCTACTCGCCGGTGACCAAGGTCAGCTACCGCGTCGAGACCACCCGCGAGGGCCAGGATCTCGACAAGGACAAGCTGACCATGACGGTCGAGACCAACGGCGCCGTGTCGCCGGAGGATGCGCTGGCCTATGCCGCCCGCATCATCCAGGACCAGCTCCAGGTCTTCGTGAACTTCGAGGAGCCCCGCAAGGAGGAGGCCGCGCCGCTCGCGCCGCAGCTCCCCTTCAACCCGGCCTTGCTCAAGAAGGTGGACGAGCTGGAACTGTCGGTCCGTTCGGCGAACTGCCTGAAGAACGACAACATCGTCTATATCGGCGACCTGATCCAGAAGTCGGAGGGCGAGATGCTGCGCACCCCGAACTTCGGCCGCAAGTCGCTCAACGAGATCAAGGAAGTGCTCGCCGGCATGGGCCTGCACCTCGGCATGGACGTTCCCGGCTGGCCGCCGGAGAACATCGAGGATCTCGCCAATCGCTTCGAAGAGCACTACTGAGGGGCGAAGCCACCCCGGGGCCAAACTTGGCGTTGCTGCGTGGCGCGGTTCGTTCGGCCTATTTCGAGCCGCAACTCGTGTCGCGGCTCGACCTCCCGCCCCAGCGAAGCCGGGGCGGGCATTCCCAGAAGAATCCCGCCGCTGGGTTACGCGGAATTTTCTGAAAACAGCCCCCAGGGCACTCGGCCGTACCGTGGCACGGCGGCCGTGACTGACAAGGACCAGCCACCATGCGTCACTCCTATCGCGGCCGCCGCTTCAACCGCACCGCCGAGCACCGCAAGGCGATGTTCGCCAACATGTCCGCCGCGCTGATCAAGCACGAGCAGATCGTCACCACCCTGCCGAAGGCCAAGGACCTGCGCCCGGTCATCGAGAAGCTGATCTCGCTCGGCCGCACCGACAGCGTCCATGCCCGCCGCCTCGCCATGGCCCAGATCCGCGACGCGGACATGGTCAAGAAGCTCTTCACGGTTCTCGGCCCGCGCTACCAGTCGCGCCCGGGCGGCTACTGCCGCATCATGAAGGCCGGCTTCCGTTACGGCGACAACGCGCCGATGGCCGTCATCGAGTTCGTGGACCGCGATGTCGATGCCCGCGGCAAGGATTCCGGCCCGACCACGGTCGAGACGGCCGACGCCGCCTGAACCGCCCTGCAACCGCAGCATAGAGCGGAACAGGTGACAATGTGATCGGTGCGAAAGGCGGCCCTACGGCCGCCTTTTTGCGTGTTCGCTTAAGAGAGGTAAGAACGAGCATCCGAACCGGCGGTGGAGAACGCACCGGGACGCGGGCACTGGGACAATTGTGCATATGCCCCGCTGTCTTGCATCCGTTATCGTCAACGGGCGCGGCAGGGTTGAAGATCACTGGCAGGAGCGCCTCCTTTTCGGCGTGGCCGGCCGGAAGGCATCGTCGAACGGCAGGATGTGAACCGTGAATGCTCCCAACGAGAGCGCAGAGGTGCTGAGGGATCCGCTGCTCCTCGACAACCAGCTCTGCTATGCGCTTTACGCCGCCGCCCACCGGATGACGAAATCCTACCGGCCGATGCTGGAACGGATGGGGCTGACTTATCCGCAATACCTCGTTCTGCTCGTGCTCTGGGAGACCGATGGGATCACCGTGTCCGAGATCGGCCGGCGCCTGCGGCTGGATTCCGGCACGCTTACGCCCGTGCTCAAGCGGCTCGAAACGAGCGGCCTCTTGAACCGCAGCCGCCGTCAATCCGACGAGCGGGAGGTCGAGATCGCCCTGACCGATCAGGGCCGGGCGCTGCGCTCGGAGGCTGTGGCCGTCCGCCAATCCGTCATGTGCCAGCTCAACATGTCGGAGCCCGAGATCCAGGCGATGCGCGCCGACCTGAACGCCCTCATCGAAAACCTGTCGATCGCGAGTTGATTGCCGAAAGGCCGCGCGATCCCGGTCGCTTTGCCGGTTAAATTTCAGTTGAGCTTCAACCCCCGCTTCCGTTAGGGACCCATGTCGCTCGGGGTCTGGGGCGATGGCAGCTCCGATTGCGACGACGTGCCTTCCCGTCATCAATCCTTCAAGGAAGTTTGGCCTTGTTTTCCCTCGCGCGGGGCAAGCCCGGCGGCAAACGCTGAGCGCGAACTGCGCCGGCCGCAGGGCGTTTCAGATTGATGACCGCCGGCCCGATCGAGAGCAGCCGTGAAGCGCGGCCCCAGGTCGGCGTGCTGCCGATGCGCCGGACGCCCGAGGGCGGAACGGAAATCCTGCTCGTCACCTCCCGCGAGACACGGCGCTGGATCATCCCGAAGGGCTGGCCGATGAAGGGGCGCAAGCCCTTCGAGGCCGCCGCCCGCGAGGCCTATGAAGAGGCCGGCATCGTCGGCCGCGTCGGCAAGCGCCCGCTCGGCTTCTACCTCTATGAGAAGCGCCTGAAGAACCGTGACGCGGTGCTCTGCCAAGTGACGGTGTTCCCGCTCGAAGTGCGCAAGCAGCTCAAGAAGTTCCCTGAGCGGGGCCAGCGAGAAGCTCGCTGGTTCTCGCCGTCCGAGGCCGCCGAGATGGTCATTGAGGCGGGCCTCGCCGGCCTGATCCGGGCTGCGGGCAATCGAGACCCGAAGAAGAAGCGCTGAGGCGCTCACCAGGCTCCGTGGACCGCTTCACAGGGGCCTGCTTCACCAGACATGGCTTTCGGCCTTCGGCCTCTCCAGACGGAGCGGAGCGACGAAACCCTCGGTCGGCGGCATCTCCGAAGGCTTGTTGTAGGGGATCGGTTCGAGCGGACTTTCGATACGCACGGTCTGAGCGACCCCAACCGCGGCCGCAGCGATCAGATTGAGAGACAGAAAGCCGTAGCTGACAAATTTCGGAGCATTCCAACCGTGCAATACCACTGCACCGGCAGCCCCGACCGCCACGAACCCAACGACCTGGTACACCTCCTCGTCACCTTTACCTGCGCGCGCTCAAGCAGCACGCAAGTAACATATAGTGTGTCTTTTCGGTCGCGGGCGTGACACAGCACACCAGCGTATAGGCCGACTAGTTTTCCGTTCGGGAGCCAGCGCTAGCTGACCGGCTCTTTGCACCTTGCCCCTACGGCAGCAGCTCGGTCATCGAAACCACGGGCCTACGCGGTTCGTGCACGACCTGCATCGTATCCTGCGACCGGGCCTCTACAGGCTCTCAC
>JAGTAM010000582.1 GCA_023422485.1 Pseudomonadota bacterium
GCGTGGTCGACCGCCGGCTCGCCGACCGCGCCTTCGTCGCGGGCGCCGACTACACCATCGCCGACATGGCGGCCTATCCCTGGATCGTGCCGTGGGAGAAGCAGGGCCAGCGGCTCGACGACCATCCCAATCTGAAGCGCTGGTTCGAGGCGATTGCCGAGCGGCCCGCTACCAAGGCCGCCTATGCGCGCGCGGCCGAGGTCAACCCGAACTACGGCCAGCCGATGAGCGAGGACGCCAAGCGGGTGATGTTCGGCCAGACCGCCGTGAACACCACGAGGTAGGGGCCGACCGAGGGAGCCGCCGGCCTGTCCGGCGGCCTCTGCCGGCGGGCAAATCAAACGGTTTCTGTGTCGCTCACCTCGGATTTCGCCCGAACACCGCCTCGCAATGATGGCATCGGTCAAAAGCCGAAGCGACCAAGCGGAGACCGGATCAGACCGGGACGAAGCTCGGCGTCGGCCCCGGAAGCGCGGCCGGGAGAAGTCTCGATCTCAGGCGACCGCTGAGCAGGCCCGCGAGGAGTGCCGTCATCGGCCGCTCGAACGTCTCGCAATCCGGCCCGCGCGCCTCGTAGATCAGAACCGGCCAGCGATCCGGCGCAGCGGACGTCTTCCAGTAAAAGGTGTCGCCGTTATCCGTGATCGCGAAGGGCAGGAGGCCGCCCGAGGCGGGGAAGCGGTCGAACGGGTAGAGGCCGGGATGCTCCCGTTTCAGGAGCGCCATCCCCTCCGGATCGTGCAGGGCGTGACCGATCAGGTCGATGTGGCGGTTCGCCGTGAACGGGTTGAGGACGACGAGGAAGTCGCCGATCCGGCCCGTTCCGTAGGTCTCGATGAAGCGCTTGTAATCCTCCGGCAGCGCCGTCGAGTGCCGGCGCTCGATCTCCGGCCACGGTGCGCCGCCGGTCTCCCGCGGATGGGGCGGTGGCGCGAGGACGGCGAGCAGGTCGTTCACGGCCATCGCGACGGCGCGGCTACCGCCCGCTGCGTCGGGCGGCCACCGTGGCAAGGCCGGCAAAATCCTTGTCGCCGTCGCCGTGGGCGATGGCATCGAGGAGGTTGTCGCGCAGCACGCTGGCGAACGGCATCGGCACGTTGACCGCCTCGCCCGCGGCCAGCGCGAGGCGGACATCCTTGAGGCCGAGCCGGATGGTGAAGCCCGGCGGCTCGTAGCGGCCCGCCATGATCATTGCGCCGTAATTCTTGTAGACCGGCGAGGCGAACAGGGTGCTGGTGAGCATCTCGAGCACATCGGCCCCGGCGATGCCGTGCCCTTCCGCGAAGGCGGCCGCCTCCCCCATTGCCTCGATGGCCGAGACCAGCATGAAGTTGCCCGCGAGCTTGACGGCGTTGGCCCGCTCCGGCTCCGCGCCGAAGCGCCAGGTCTTGCTGCCCATGGCATCGAACAGCGGCTGCACCCGTGCGATCGCCGCGTCATCGCCGGCGGCGATGATGTTGAGCGCACCGTTTGAGGCCGCATCCGGCCGGCCGAAGACCGGGGCGGAGACGTAAGGCACGCCCGCACGGCCGTGGACCGCCGCCAGCTCCTTGGCGAGCGCCACCGAGATCGTGGACATGCCCACATGGACGCCGGGACGCTGTCCGGAATCGAGCAACCCGCCCTCGACGATCACCGAGCGCAGGGCCGCGTCGTCGGCAAGCATGGTGATCGCCGCGTCCCCGGAAAACGCCTCGGCGGCGCTGGCCACGGGCTCGGCGCCCTCGACCGCCTTCGCCGCCTCCGGCGAGCGGTTCCACACCCGCACCCGGTGCCCGGCTCCGACGAGTCGCGCCGCCATCGCCCGGCCCATGCGACCGAGCCCGATGAAACCGACATCCATGGATCAACTCCGGATTGCTGCCCAGTCCCTTTCAGGGGTGGGCTCTGGGTCTCAGTGCGTGTTGAGGAATTCCAGCGTCAGCGTGTTGAACATCTCGGTCGCCTCCATGTGGACGAGGTGGCCGACATTGTTGATGACCTCCGCCTTGCCGTTCGGCATCCGGCCGGCAAGCGCGCGGGCGTGGCCCGTGTTGTCGCCCATGCCGGAGCGCATCTCCGCCGGGGCGAAGCCCTTGCCGGGGGCGTTGTGGTCGTTGGCGCCCATGATGAACAGGGTCGGCGCCTTCACGAGCGGGATCTCGTGGACGACCGGCTGGCCCCAGATCATCTGGTAGGAGTTGACGAAGGACCGGAGCCAGCGCGGATACTCGCCCGAGCCCTTCACCCGCTCGCGGATCGACACGAACGGCTCGATCGCCGAGGCGGGGATCGAGAGTGCGTAGCTCGTCATCAGCTGCTTGCGGTAGGCGTCGGCGCTGAGGTCCCCCTCGCGGGCGATGAGCGTCTCGTCGGAGACCGGCGGGACGGCGTAGCGGTAATCCTCCAGCCCGATCGGGGCTTCCAGCACGAGGCTGTTGACCCGCTGCGGGTAGCTGCGCGCCAGCCGCACCGCGAGCATGCCGCCCATGGAATGGGCCACGATGTCGAAGCGCGAAATCTTCAGGCTGTCGGCGAGCGCGATCGTGTCGGCGGCCATCCGGTCGAAGGTGAAGGCGCCGACCGGCTTCGAGGACTTGCCGAAGCCGAGCTGGTCGGGGACCACCACGCGGTAGCCCGCATTCGAGAGGGCACGGATCACCGGGTCCCAGTAGCTCGAAGGGAAGTTGCGCCCGTGCAGCAGCAGCACCGTGCGGCCATTGGCGTTCTCGGCGGCCGGCACATCCATGTAGGCGAGGCGCTGCGCCTCGCCGTCGCGCGTCAGCGGCAGGAAGCGCACCGGGAAGGGATAGGTGAAGCCCTCGAGGCCGATGCCAAGCGGCGTCTGCTCCTGGGCCAGGGCGACCGCCGGTGACAGGGCCGGCAGGGGAGCGAGGCAAAGCGCGAGGCAGGAGGCAAGGAGCGGATAGGCACGCATGGACGCTTCGTCTCCGGTGGCCGGCTGTCGGGAAAAGACGATACAGAGACACAGAACCTGAGTGCCGCGTCCAGGGCTCGGTTCGCCCGAGGACGGTGCGCGCTCGGCGTGGACTCTGCCCCGGCGGCACGCACGCTCCGAAGCGCGGCGCATCGTCCGGTGAGGGACAGATAGGGCGGATCGGCCGCCTGCAAGCTCCGGATGGTGAACGGTGACGGGACGGAAGACGGGAGAGGCCGGCGGCGACGGGCTGCCGCTGCGGGACCGGATGCTGGCGCTCTCCGCCATGGCGCTCGCCATCGCGATGGCGGTGCTCGATGGCGCGATCGTCAACGTCGCCCTGCCGGTGATCGCTCGCGACCTCGACGTTCCGGCCTCCGACGCGATCTTCATCGTCAGCGCCTATCAGATCGCCGTCACCGCCGCCCTGCTGCCCCTGGCGACGCTCGGCGAGATCTGGGGCTATCGCCGGGTCTATCTGAGCGGTCTGGCCGTCTTCACCGCCGCCTCGCTCGCCTGCGCGCTCGCGCCCGGCCTCGCGAGCCTCACCGCCGCGCGGGTCGCGCAGGGGCTCGGCGCGGCCGGAATCATGAGCGTCAACATCGCGCTCGTGCGCTTCATCTACCCGCATCGGCTGATCGGGCGCGGGGTCGGCAACGTGGCGCTCATCGTCGCGGTGGCCGCCGCCGCCGGGCCGACGGTCGCCGCCGCGATCCTTTCGGTCGCGACCTGGCCCTGGCTGTTCCTCGTCAACCTGCCGGTCGGGCTCGTCGCGCTCGCGGTCGGGGCCCGCACCCTGCCATACACGCCCCGCTCCGCCCGCCGCTTCGATCTCCGGAGCGCCGGCCTCAACGCCCTCACCATCGGCCTGCTGATCGTCGGCCTCGACGGCCTCGCCAATCCGGGCACGCGCTGGCTCGCCGTGGCGGCGATTGGTGCGTCGGTCGCGGTCGGCGCCGTCTTCGTGCGCAGCCAGGTCCGGCTCGCGGCGCCGCTGCTGCCCCTCGACCTGCTGCGGATCCCGGCCTTCGCCCTGTCGATGGTGGCCTCGGTCTGCTCGTTTGCGGCGCAGATGATCGCCTACGTCGCCCTGCCCTTCTACTTCCACGACGGGTTGGGCTTCTCGGAGACCCGCACCGGCTTCCTGATGACCCCCTGGCCGCTCGCCATCGCAGCGATGTCACCCTTCGCCGGCCGGCTCGCCGACCGCTTCCCGCCGGGCCTGCTCGGCAGCCTCGGCCTCGTCCTGCTGGCGGCCGGCATGGCCTCCCTCGCTCTGCTGCCGGAGAAACCCTCGACCCTCGACGTGGTCTGGCGCCTGACGCTCTCGGGCATCGGCTTCGGGCTGTTCCAGTCGCCCAACAACAAGGTCATCATCACCAGCGCCCCGCGGGAGCGCAGCGGCGGCGCCAGCGGCATGCAGGCGAGCGCCCGGCTCGTCGGCCAATCGGTCGG
>JAGTAM010000639.1 GCA_023422485.1 Pseudomonadota bacterium
GCTGGTCGAGGGCGGTGACGATCACCACCGGCAGGTGGGCGGTGGCGGGGTTGGACTTGAGCCGGCGGCAGACCTCGAACCCGTCCATGCCCGGCATCATCACGTCGAGCAGCACGACGTCGCAGGCGCCCTTCTCGCAGATCGCCAGGGCATCGGGCCCGTTCATCGCCACGACCACGTCGAAATACTCGAGCGACAGTTTCGTCTCGAGCAGCCGGACGTTGGGGTAGAGATCATCCACGATCAGAACGCGAGCGGACATCGTTCCTCCGATGCGCGGCCGTCACGACCGCGACGGTACTCAGTCCGAGGATGTCTCAGGGAGCGCCGTCATCGCCAATGTAGCGACGGACCGTTGCCAAAAACTTGGCAACCGAGATCGGCTTGGACAAATAAGCCTCGCAACCCCCTTCACGAATGCGTTCCTCGTCGCCTTTCATTGCAAAAGCGGTGATAGCGATCACGGGAATGTTACGAAGGTCGTCGTCGTCCTTGAGCCATTTTGTCACTTCCAGGCCCGAGACTTCGGGAAGCTGGATGTCCATCAAGATCAAGTCTGGGTGGTGCGCGCGCGCCAGTTCAATCGCTTCGATACCGTTGGCGGTCTTGAGAGTCGCGTAGCCGTGCGCCTCCAGCAGATCGTTGAAGAGCTTCATGTTCAGCTCGTTGTCTTCAACGATGAGAACGGTTTTCTTCATGACCTGCTCCGGCGCGGTCGCGATGGCGTTCCACCCCGTGGCCCGGCCCTCGTACTCTCTTAAACTGCTACTCGTTGATGAAACGCAAACTTGATCATAGTGATGCTGCGAGCGAACGTCTCGCGGTCGATGTGCTGGGATGGCTCGCCGCCGACGAGGATCGGCTGTTCCGATTCGTGGCCGCGAGCGGTCTGGAACCCGGGACGCTGCGCCAGAGCCTGCACGATCCCGGCTTCCTCGGTGCCGTTCTCGATCATGTGATGAGCGACGAACCGTCGCTGCTGGCTTGCGCCGAGGCGCTCGAAGTGAGGCCGGAGCGGATCGCCTCCGCCTGGCAGCGCCTGCAGCCGCCGCCGTTCGACGAGGGCGGGTGAGGAGCACGAGGAACGATCCTCTTGTTTTTGCATCGTCTTTTACCGAAAGCCGGTGGCCACCTTCCGGGACGATGCTCTAGCGCGCCAACTCCCGCAGGCCGAGCCGGATCAGGGTCTTGGCCTCCACCGTGTCGGCACCGTCGCCCAGGCCCTTCAGGGCGGCGGCGATGGCGGCCGAGGCTTGAACCTGGGGATACCCGAGATTGACCAGCGCCGAGATCGCATCCGCGACCGGCTGCGGTGCGGTGCGGTCTTCGACGGCGCCGGTGAGCGCAACGAGCGCGGGATCGACGGGGGCGAAGGCGGGGGCCTTGTCCTTCAACTCCGCCACGAGGCGGGCGGCCAGCCGCGGGCCGACGCCGGGGGCGCGGGCGACCGAGCCCTTGTCGCCGGTGGCGATGGCGGTCGCGAGGGCCGCCGGTTCCAGCACCGACAGGACGCCGAGCGCGACGCGGGTGCCGACGCCCTGCACCGTCTGGAGCAGGCGGAACCACTCCCGCTCGGCATCGGAGCGGAAGCCGTAAAGGCGGATCATGTCCTCGCGCACATGCGTTTCGATGGCCAGATCCGTGGCCTCGCCGGGCGGAGGCAGGCGCTGCAGGGTGCGGGCGGAACAGTGGACGACGTAGCCGACGCCGTTCACGTCGAGGATCACGAAATCCTCTCCGTAGGAATCGACGATCCCCTTGAGTTTGCCGATCATGTGAGCGTGAGCTTTCCTCGGGCCCGTTGCCGCGCTTGGCCTAAGGCCATATCCGTCTTGGCGGCACAACCGACAAGGTGACCGCATGAAGCGCATGTTCGCCCTCGCCGCCCTCCTGCTGGCGGGTTTCGCCCTCGCCGCGCCCGGCGGACTCCACGCGCAAGAGGCCGCCCCAGCCCTGACCAAGGATCCGGGACAGATGAAGGCCGGGCGCTACCGCCTCGACCCCGCGCACGGCAAGATCACCTGGTCGATCAACCATCTCGGCTTCTCGACCTATTACGGCCAGTTCACGGATGTGACGGGCGAACTCGTCCTCGATCCCGCCGCGCCGGGCAAGAGCACCCTCTCGGCCAAGATCGGCACCGACAGCGCCAACGCGCTGAACGACAAGCTCAACGCCCACCTCAAGACGCCGGACTTCCTCGATTCGGGCAAGTTTCCCGAGGCCACCTTCGTGAGCCAATCGATCGAGCCGACGGGGCCGACCACGGCCCGGGTCAACGGCACGCTCACCCTGCGCGGCGTGTCGAAGCCGGTCTCATTCGACGCCACCTTCAACCAGGCGGGCGTCAACCCGGTCGACAAGATCTACTCCGTGGGCTTCGACGGCTGGACGGTGATCAAGCGCTCCGATTTCGGAGTGAACGCTTTCCTGCCGCTGCTCGGCGACGAGGTGGCGCTCCGCCTGGAAGGCGAGTTCAAGCTCCAGTAAACGCCGCCGGCGCAGGCCGAGGGTTTGCGGCAAGGCTTTGTTCACGGTACGTGCCGTACCGGATCGTTGCTTTGAAGGAGGCCGAGGCCATGACCACGGACGTCCGCATTCTCGGCATCGATCCCGGCCTGCGCCGCACCGGCTGGGGGCTGATCACGGCGCGGGGCAGCAAACTGTCCTACCTCGCCTGCGGCGTCGTCACCTCGGATGGCGATCTGCCCCTGGCCTTGCGCCTGCGCGAGCTGCATGAGGGCCTCAGCCGCATCATCGCGGCCCATGCCCCCGACGAGGTCTCGGTGGAGGAGACCTTCGTCAACAAGGATGCGCAGGCCACGCTCAAGCTCGGCCATGCCCGCGCCGTCGCTCTGCTGGTGCCCGCCCTCGCCGGCTTGCCGGTGGCGGAATACGCCGCCAACCTCGTGAAGAAGACCGTGGCGGGCAACGGCCACGCGGAGAAGGTTCAGATCCAGGCGATGGTGAAGTTCCTGCTTCCGAAGGCGGAGTTCAAGCTCGCCGACGCGGCCGACGCGCTCGCCATCGCCATCACCCATGCGAGCCACCGCGGCGCCATCGCCCTCGACCGCCGCCACGCCGTCGCTCCCGGGGGAGGGCCGGGCGCGGCCCGCATCGCCGCGGCGCTGGCGCGGATCGACCGGTAGCACCGACCGACGCCGAGGATCAGGCGGCGGTTAGAGCATCGTCCTGGATATTGGATCCAGGACGATGCTCTAACCTATTGTTTCCGCATCGGCTTTTCCGAAAGCCGGCGGCCGCCTTTCGGGACGATGCTCCAAGTCCGGCCGTCTTGCAGGCCGGGCTGCCTCACGCGGCCCTGACGTTGACGAGGAAGCGGGCGACCTCCTGCCGCAACTGGTCGGCCTGAGCCGACATGTCGGAGGCGGCCTGCAGGACGTGGTCGGCGGCAAGGCCGGTCCGCTCCGCCGCCTCCGCGACCTCGGCGACGTGGCCGGTCACGGCACGGGTGTCCTGCGCGGTTCGGCCGACCCGATGCACGATCTCGTTGGTGGCCGCGCCCTGCTCGCCGACGGCGTCGGTGATCGAGACGGCCACGGTATCGATCTCGCCGATCCGCGTCGTGATGCCGCCGATCGCCGAAACGGCCTGGCCGGTCACGCCCTGGATCCGCGTGATCTGCGACGTGATCTCGTCCGTGACCCGCGTGGTCTGGGTGGCGAGCGCCTTCACCTCGGAAGCCACCACCGCGAAGCCCCGTCCGGCCTCGCCGGCGCGGGCCGCCTCGATGGTCGCGTTCAGCGCCAGGAGGTTGGTCTGGCTGGCGATGTTGGAGATCAGGGCGACCATCTCGCCGATCTGCGCGGTGGCGGCGCTGAGTTCCCGCACCACGCCGGCCGTCCGGTCGGCATCCGACACCGCCCCGCGCGCGAGATCCGCCGATGCCTGCATCTGACGGCCGATATCGAAGACCCAGTTCCCGAGCTGCTCGGTCGC
>JAGTAM010000117.1 GCA_023422485.1 Pseudomonadota bacterium
GGCGCAAGGGGAAGGGCGGCGCCTGGACATCCTTGCTGTGCCGCTGAAGGGCCAGCCGGCGGGGATGGAGGTCGCCATCGGCCGCAACGACCGGCCGGGCGCGATGCAAGGCTTTTGCGCGACCGGAGTGGGCGGGCTGAGGCCGGTGCCGGTGCTGCGCTACGCCTTCACCGGCCGCGACACCGTCTGCGGCGCTGTCGTCCTCGCCGCGGATGCGGCGGCGGAGCAGCGGCTCGTGCGGCTGCTCGCCAAGGATGCGGTCAGGCGCCTGGTGGAGGAGTGAGGGATGACCGCATTTCGTTGGGGTAAGGATGATCCCGCGAGGGCAGAGACCTCGGCTTGTCTGTCTGCGGAAGACCTCCTAGTATAGCATAAAGTGATATTTTTGAGTGGGTCGAGGGCCTTGCGATGGCGTCGAGCTATACGTTGGGAGACCATTACGAGCGGTTCGTGAGGAACCTTGTCGCCAGCGGTCGCTATGCTTCTGCCAGTGAAGTCGTGCGTGATGGTCTGCGGCTGATGGAGGAACGCGAGCAGACGCGTGTCGCCAAGCTGGAAGCTTTGCGTCGAGACATTCAGGACGGGATTGAGAGCGGTTCGGCGGAACCGCTCGATATGGATGCGATCAAGGCCGAAGCTCGCGCTCGGCGACGGGCCGGAAAGAGAAACGCTGCACGTGGCTGACGTCGTTCGTCGGCCCCTCGCGCGGCAGGATCTCCTCGATCTTTGGGATTACATCGCCGAAAAGGATGAGACCGCAGCCGACGGCGTTCTCGATCGAATCGAGGCTGTCCTAGCGATGCTGGCCGACAATCCCGAGGCTGGACGACTTCGGGCTGAGTTGTCGGACGACCTGCGGAGCTTCCCGGTGGGAAGCTCCGTGCTGTTCTACTGTCCGAGACAGTCCGGGATCGAACTCATCCGCGTCCTCAGCGGGTACCGCGATATCGGGCGCGAGGACTTCAACACGTGAGCGGGTTCTTCAGAACCCCACGCTGATGACGGCGACCGCCCGGTCGATCGACAGGTAGAACACGCCGAAAGCCACCATCGCCGCGGCGGCGAATTCGAGCGTCTGGTTCGGCAGGGTCTGGAAGCGGCGCATGGTCTCGCGACCGAAATAGGCCGAGGCCCAGGCCAGCGTCAGCACGGCCGGCATCACGAATAGGTAGGAGAGCGTGCTCTCGATCCGCACCGGGCCGGTCGGGTCGATCAGCGCGCGGATGTTGCGCACCCACGGCGCCGTGGCCGCCGCGTAGAATGTCGTCAGCCACGCGAGGCTGACCGCCACGCCGAGGTGGAAGGTGAACAGGCGATGCAGGCGCGAGAAGTCGTCGCGCGCGTCGTCGAGCGTCATCCGGCAAGCCCCCAATTGTACCGGCCGCTGATTCTTGTCCGATCCGGCCATGAATCGGGAGATGCCGGGCAAGGTGGGGTTTTTTGTGACGAGGCCGGGAACGGCGGCGCTGGGCCGCCGTTACAGCCTGTTATGCCACCGTCTCGGGCCGGTTCTCGCGCATCAGCTTCACGAAGCGCTCGAACAGGTAGTGGCTGTCGCGCGGGCCCGGAGAGGCCTCAGGGTGGTGCTGCACCGAGAAGGCCGGGCGGTCGGTGAGCGAGAGGCCGCAATTCGAGCCGTCGAACAACGAGACGTGAGTCTCGACTGCCGTCTCGGGCAGGCTCTTGGGATCGACCGCGAAGCCGTGGTTCATCGAGACGATCTCGACCTTGCCGGTGGTGTGATCCTTCACCGGGTGGTTCGCGCCGTGATGGCCCTGGCCCATCTTCACCGTGCGCCCGCCGAGCGCGAGGCCCATGAGCTGATGGCCGAGGCAGATGCCGAAGGTCGGCACCCGCTCGTCGAGCAGCCTGCGGATCACCGGCACGGCGTACTCGCCGGTGGCGGCCGGGTCACCGGGCCCGTTGGAGAGGAACACGCCATCGGGCTTCAAGGCCAGGATGTCCTCGGCCTTGGTGGTGGCGGGCACCACGGTGACGTCGCAGCCGGCCTCCGCCAGCAGGCGCAGGATGTTGCGCTTCACTCCGTAATCGATGGCCACGACCTTGAGGCCCTGGCCCGGCGCGCGCGAGCCGTAGCCGCCCTTCACCGCCCAGACGGTCTCGGTCCAGGCCTTGGCCTCGCGGGAGGTCACCGGCGGTACCAAGTCGAGGCCCTCCATCGGCGCGAGCGCGGCCGCTCGCGCCTTCAGGGCCTCGCGGTCGAATTGGCCGTTGGGATCGTTGGCGATCACGGCGTTGGGCATGCCGCGGTCGCGGATCAGCGCGGTCAGGGCGCGGGTGTCGATGCCGGTGATACCGACGATGCCACGGGCCTTGAGCCAGCCGACGAGATGGGAGGAGGAGCGCCAGTTCGAGGGCTTCGTCACCGCCGAGGCGATCACCGCGCCGCGCACACCGGAGGCCGGTGCCGCCTCGAGGCTCTCCAGATCCTCGTCGTTGGTGCCGACATTGCCGATATGCGGGAAGGTGAAGGTGACGATCTGCCCGGCATAGGACGGATCGGTCAGGATCTCCTGATAGCCCGTCATGGCCGTGTTGAAGCAGACCTCGCCGTCGGCGATACCGGTCTGGCCGATGCCGAAGCCTTCCAGCACGGTGCCGTCGGCGAGCACGAGCAGGGCCGTCACCAGCGGCTCGCTCCAGGGCTCAGGTGCCTTGGGCTCCGTGTTCGTGCGCGCGGGATCGGCGCGCAGGGTCGCGGGTTCGTCTTGCAGCATGGGTCCGATCCGGCTTATGTCCGCCGCCTCGCGCGGCCACGCATTCGGGCCGCCGGGCAAGGCGATCTCTCGCGGGGCTCATAGCGAGCCGGCCGCGCCCGGGTCAATCTGGGCGCGGAGGCAGCCCTGCGCAATGCCCTGGACAAGCAGGGCAGACACGCCGAATCATCTGACTGGAGCTCGATCATCATGCTGCGCGCGCGCATCACCGCCGAGATGAAGGAGGCCATGAAGGCCGGCGAGAAGCAGAAGCTCTCGACCGTTCGCATGATCCAGGCGGCCCTCAAGGACCGCGACATCGCTGCGCGCGGCGAGGGCAAGGGCGAGACGAGCGAGGAGGAGATCCTCGCGCTCCTTCAGAAGATGATCAAGCAGCGCCAGGAGGCGGCGGGCGTCTATGAACAGGGCGGCCGCCCCGAACTCGCCGAGAGCGAGCGCGCTGAGGCCGAGATCATCCAGACCTTCCTGCCGCAGCAGCTCGACGAGGCCGAAATGCGCACGGCCATCGCCGACGCCATCGCCGAGACCGGTGCCGAGAGCCCGAAGGACATGGGCAAGGTGATCGGCGCGCTGAAGGGCAAGTATACCGGCCGCATGGATTTCGGCCGCGCGAGCGCCCTGGTGAAGGACGCGCTGGCAGGGAAGTAACCGCTCCCCCACACCCTTCCTCACCCTGAGTGCCCGCGTCAGCGGGCCTCGAAGGGTCTTCCAGGGATCGCACGGGATCCGGAAGATCCTTCGAGGCTGTTTCGCAGCACTTCACGATGAGGTCGTGGACGGGATCGGCATTTCTCACGACACATCACGCCGGCCCCGCGTCGATCTGCATGCGGAAAATCGCGTAGGGCGGCTCCTGCCGGTCGGTGCCGCCGTTGTGCTCCGGGCGGCGATTGGCCTGGGCGGACGACAGGTAGAGCCAGCCGTCGCCGGTGCTCCAGGACGTGTCGGGCCAGATCAGCTGCGGATCGCTGGCGATGACGGCGATCCGGCCGTCCGGGTCGCGTCGGCCGATGCCGTTGAATTCTTGCAGGCTCAGGTAGATCCGGTCGCGGGAATCGGCGATGAGCCCGCCGGTCAGGCCCTTCTCGCCGAGATCGGCTACCGTCGCCGCCACCGCGGCGTCGTCCCTGCCGGGCTCGAGCAGGGCGGCTGTCTCGACCGCGTAGAGGCGTCGGCTCATCAGTGGCGTGTAGTACAGGCGTGCGCCGTCCGGGCTCAGCGCGATGCCGTTGGCGCCGCCCTTGATCGGGCTCGCCGTGCCGTCGGCCCCGCGCTTCATCAGCACCCGGCCCTCGACGATCTTCAGGATGCCGTCGGCGGACCGCGTGCTGAGATGTCCATCGAGCCGCCGCACGGCGCGGCCGCTTGCGAGATCGACGGCAATGAGCGCGCCCTCGCCGGTCTGGCCCTGGTCGGTGATGTAGGCCGCCTCGCGCTCCGGTCTGACATCGACCCGCAGGTCGTTGAGCGAGGAGGTCTTCGTCACGACCGATTGCAGCGGGATCGTGCGCATGATCGCGTTCGTCGCCGGATCGATGCAGACGAGCTTGGCCGCATCCGGCACCGGCTCGCCGGAGGAAGCCATCAGCCCGGCATCGAGCAGCCAGAGTCGGTTTTTCCGGTCGAACACGCCGTTGGGGACGTGGAACAGAGTCTCGGCCGGCCGCGCCGGATCGGGTCGGTTTACCGTCTCGCTCGGATAGGGGACGACCCGCCCATCCGGAAACACCTCGCCTGCCGTGAACACCGTCTTCTCGTCGAAGCGCGGCATGAACAGGAACATTCGGCCCTCAGCGGAAAGCGTCAGCCCTGTCGGCGTCGTCGGCGCCCGCGCGGCGGCGCCGAGGTCGAGGGCGCCGAGCGGAGCGGTTTCCGGTTGTGCCAGGATTGGGCGCACCACCATGGCCGGCGCCACGGCGACAGCGGCGGCGCCGGTCAGCAGCGTCCGGCGCGAAGGTCGGATCGTCATCGCCGCCTCCATCAGATGCGGACCGCCGCGCCGCGAACCCTGGTCTCGACCGCGAGCACCCGCCTGCCGGCGCAGAGGAACAGCCGACCTCCGTCCGGCCCCCCGAAAGCGACGTTGGCGCAGGGACCCTCGGTCGGGATGTGTCCGAGCGGGCGGCCATCGGCCGACCAGATCCGCACGCCGTCGCCGGTGCCGGCATAAACCCGGCCGTCGGTATCGACCTTCACCCCGTCCGGGACACCCTTCGCCACGCGGGCGAAGACGCGTTCGTTGGAGAGTCGGCCGTCGGCGACATCGAAGGCGCGAATCTCGCTCGGCGCCTTCTCTTTGGCTGCCGCGCCCGATTCACAGACGTAGAGGACCCGCTCGTCGGGCGAGAAGGCGAGACCGTTTGGCTGCACGAAGTTCGAGGTCGCGGCCGCGAGGGTCCCATCGGGAGCGAGGCAGAAGACGTTGCGCCCCTTCTGCTCGGAGGCGCGCGGCGTGCCCTCTTCGGCCTGGGTGATCCCGAACGTCGGATCGGTGAACCAGATCGCGCCGTCGCGCCCCACGACCACGTCGTTGGGAGAGTTGAGCCGGCCACCGTCGAAGCGCTCGGCCAGGACGGTGAGGGCGCCGTCGCGCTCGCGCCGCACCACCCGCGAGGTGCGGTGCTCGCAGGTGATCAGCCGCCCCTGCCCATCGACGGCATTGCCGTTGGCGTTGTTGGAGGGATCGCGAAACACCTCCACGCCGCCGCCCTCGCCGATCAGCATCATCCGGTTGCGCCGCACGTCGCTGAAGACGAGGCCGCCGAGCGCGGGGGCCCA
>JAGTAM010000257.1 GCA_023422485.1 Pseudomonadota bacterium
CTCACGGTCTGCTTCGAGGCGCCCGACCCGATGGCGCGCATGCCGCAGGCCGGTTGCGCCAACATCGTGCTGCTCGCCCAGGACGAGACCGGCTACGGCAACCTACTGCGGCTCGGCAGCCGCGCCCATTTCGACGGCCCGCTCGGTGCCGCCCCCAACCTCGCCGTCTCGGCACTCGAGGGGAATGTCGATGGGCTGATCGGCCTGACCGGCGGGCTCACGGGCCCGCTCGACACGAGCCTGCGCGCCGGCCGCGCCGATCAGGCGGCCCGTCGCCTGGAGGTGCTGAAGGAGGCGTTCGGCGAGGAGCGTCTCTATGTCGAGATCCAGCGCCACGGCCTCGACGACGGCCCGGCCGTCGAGCGCGAGCTGCTGCGGCTCGCCGACGGCAACGGCCTCGGCATCGTCGCGACGAACGAGCCGTTTTTCGCCAAGCCCGGCGATTACGACGCTCACGACGCCCTGCTTGCCATCGCGGACGGCCGCCTCGTTTCCGACGAGCGCCGCCGCCGGCTGACGCCGCGCCACGCCTTCACCACGCGCGCCGCGATGATGGAGCTGTTCCGCGATCTGCCGGACGCGCTGGCGGCCTCCGTCGAGATCGCCATGCGTTGCGCCGTTCGGGCGCGTACCCGCAAGCCCATCCTGCCGAACTTCGCCAGCGTCGCCGCAGGCGAGGCCCCGCCCATGGCCGCGGTGCTGGCCGAAGCGGCCGACGCCCCGGTTCAGGCGGTGGCCGCCGATGAGCCGACCGAGCTGTGCCGACAGGCCGAGGCCGGGCTGGAGCTGCGCCTGAAGCAGCACGGCACCGCGCCGGGTTTCTCCGAGGAGGATTACCGCGCGCGGCTGAAGTTCGAGCTCGATGTCATCGTCAAGATGAAGTTCCCGGGCTACTTCCTGATCGTCTCCGACTTCATCAAGTGGGCCAAGGACCACGACATTCCCGTCGGGCCGGGCCGCGGCTCCGGCGCGGGCTCGCTGGTGGCGTGGTCGCTCCTCATCACCGACCTCGATCCCCTTCGCTTCGGCCTGCTGTTCGAGCGCTTCCTCAACCCCGAGCGCGTCTCGATGCCGGACTTCGACATCGACTTCTGCGTCGAGGGCCGCGAGCGGGTGATCCGCTACGTGCAGCAACGCTACGGCGAGCGTCAGGTCGGGCAGATCATCACCTTCGGTACGCTCCTGGCCCGCGGCGTGCTGCGCGACGTCGGCCGCGTGCTGGAGATGCCCTACGGGCAGGTCGACAAGCTGACCAAGCTCGTGCCGCAGAACCCGGCCAACCCCGTGACGCTGGCGCAAGCCATCGAGGGCGAGCCCAAGCTGCAGCAGGCGATTGAGGAGGAGCCGATCGTCGCCCGCCTCATCGAGATCTCGAAGAAGCTGGAGGGCCTGCACCGCCACGCCTCGACCCATGCCGCCGGCGTGGTGATCGGCGACCGGCCCCTCGAGGAACTGGTGCCGCTCTATCGAGACCCGAAGACGGGCATGCGGGTGACCCAGTTCAACATGAAGTGGGTCGAGCAGGCCGGCCTCGTCAAATTCGACTTCCTGGGCCTCAAGACCCTCACCATGCTGCGGTGCTGCACCGACTTGCTGAAGCAGCGCGGCATCGAGGTGGATTTGGCTCAAATCCCTCTCGACGACCCGAAAACCTACGAGCCGATGGGCCGCGGCGAGACGGTGGCGGTGTTCCAGGTGGAATCCGCCGGCATGCGCAAGGCGCTGTGCGAGATGCAGGCCGACCGCCTGGAGGACATCATCGCGCTGGTGGCGCTCTACCGACCGGGCCCGATGGCCAACATCCCGGTCTATTGCGAGCGCAAGCTCGGGCGCGACGCCGGCAACGAGGCGAGCTGGTATCCGCACCCGATGCTGGAGCCGATCCTGCGGGAGACCTTCGGGATCATCGTCTACCAGGAACAGGTGATGGAGGTCGCCAAAGTCCTCGCCGGCTACACGCTGGGCGAGGCCGACATGCTCCGTCGCGCCATGGGCAAGAAGATCAAGGCGGAGATGGACGCGCAGCGCGACCGCTTCGTGAAGGGCTGCCTGGAGAGCGGAATCCCGGAAGGGAAAGCCAACGAGATCTTCGATCTCTTGGCCAAGTTCGCCGATTACGGCTTCAACAAGTCGCACGCGGCGGCCTACGCGCTCGTGACCTACCAGACCGCCTACTTGAAGGCGAATTACCCGGTCGAGTTTCTGGCCGCGGCCATGACGCTCGATATCGACAACACCGACAAGCTCGCCGAATTCCGCCAGGACGCACAGCGCCTCAAGATCACCGTCGAGCCCCCTTCCGTGAACACCTCGGGCGTCGTCTTCGACGTGAAGGAGGGGCGCATCCTCTACGCGCTGGCCGCGATCAAGGGGGTCGGCCGCTCGGCGGTGGAGTCGATCGTCCAGGCCCGCGGCGACAAGCCGTTCAAGGATCTCGCCTGCTTCGCCCGGCGCCTCAACCCGCGCCACGTCAACAAGCGCACGCTGGAGAACCTGATCGCGGCCGGGGCGCTGGACTGCATCGAGCCGGACCGGGCACGGGCCTGGGCCGCGGTCGAGCCAATGATGAAGATGGCGCAGGGCGCGGCCGAGGCGGAGACCTCCGGCATCACCGACATGTTCGGCGGCGTCGCCTCCGCCGACGTGGCGCTTCGCATCCCGCCGCACGAGTTCTGGACCCATACCGACA
>JAGTAM010000277.1 GCA_023422485.1 Pseudomonadota bacterium
GCGTGTGCTGGCCCTGGCTCTTGGCGTAGCGCAGCGAGGCGAGGGTGTCGGCGGTCTCGCCCGATTGCGAGATCACCAGCGTCAGCCCGTCCCGCTCCAGCGGCGGCTCGCGGTAGCGGGTCTCGGAAGCGACGTCGATCTCCACCGGCAGGCGCGCCAGGGTCTCGAACCAGTACTTGGCCACCAAGCCGGCATAGTAGGCGGTGCCGCAGGCCGTGATTGAGAGGCGCGAGAGCCGGGCAAAATCGAAGGGCAGGCTCTCCTGCAGCACGACCTGGCCGCGGGCCATGTCGATGTACTGTCCGAGCGTCCGCCCGACGACTTCCGGCTGCTCGTGGATCTCCTTCGCCATGAAGTGGCGGTGGTTGCCCTTGTCCACGAGATAGGCCTGGGTCGCGATGCGCTGGCGCGGTCGACGCACCGCGGCACCGGTGATGTCCCGGATCTCGGCGCCGTCGCGGGTCAGGATCGCCCAGTCGCCCTCTTCGAGATAGGTGATCTCGTCGGTGAACGGCGCGAGCGCGAGCGCATCCGATCCGAGATAGGTCTCGCCCTGACCGTAGCCGATGGCGAGCGGCGCGCCGTGGCGGGCGCCGATCAGGAAGTTTTCTTCGCCCGCGAACAGGAAGGCCAGGGCGAAGGCGCCGTGCAGGCGCGGCAGCGCCGCTTCGACGGCGGCCACGGGGCCGAGCCCCTGTCCCATCAGGTGGCTGACGAGCTGGGCCACCACCTCGGTGTCGGTCTCGCTCTCGAAGCGCGCCCCCTCCGCCACGAGTTCGGCCTTCAGTTCGCGAAAATTCTCGATGATCCCGTTATGGACCACGGCCAGGCGCGCGGTGGCGTGCGGGTGGGCATTGGTCTCGTTCGGGCGTCCATGCGTCGCCCAGCGGGTATGGCCGATGCCGATATCGCCCGGCAGCGGCGCCTCGGCGAGCTTGCGCTGCAGGTTCGAGAGCTTGCCCTCGGCGCGCCGCCGGTCGAGCCGGCCCCGTTCCAGGGTGGCGACGCCGGCGGAATCGTAGCCGCGATATTCGAGCCGCCGCAACGCCTCGACCAGTGCGTCCGCGACTGACTCACGCCCGACGATGCCGACGATTCCGCACATGGCCGATCCTGAAGACGCCCGATCAGAGATGCACCGTTCCATCCCGCTTGGGATGTTCGCCCGGACCCGGCCCCTGCGATGCGGGAGCCCGACCCGAAGCGCGGCGCGGATGTAGGGGCTTGTACGGATCGCAGTGCGAGAAGGCCAGCACCCACTGCAACGGCCCTCTGTCCCGACCGCTCAGCCCTTCTTCGCCTCGCGGGCGGCCTTGGCGGCCTTCAGCGTCTGACGCAGGGTCTTGGCCGCTCCCTCGCGGGTGACCTGCCGCCCCCGTGCCACGGCGAGCGCCTCCGCCGGCACGTCGCGGGTGATGACCGAGCCAGCCCCGACCAGCGCGCCCGCGCCGACGCTCACCGGCGCCACCAGCGCCGAGTTCGAGCCGATGAAGGCGCCTTCGCCAATGAGTGTCCGGTGCTTCGACACGCCGTCGTAATTGCAGGTGATGGTGCCCGCGCCGATATTGGCGCCCGCCCCAATCTCGGCATCGCCGAGATAGGTCAGGTGCGAGGCCTTGGCGCCCGCGTGCAGGGTCGCATTCTTGACCTCGACGAAGTTGCCGAGATGGACGCCCGCCCCCAGCACCGCGCCGCCGCGCAAGCGCACATGCGGGCCGATATCGGCGCCCTCCATCAGCCGGGCGTCGTGCAGGTGCGAGAAGGCGCGGATGGTGCAGCCGTCGCCGACGACGACGCCGGGGCCGAACACGCAGTGGGGCTCGACGATGACGTCGCGTCCGAGAATCGTGTCGACGCTCAGGAAAACCGTCTCGGGGGCGATCAGCGTCGCCCCCCCGAGCTGGGCCGCCCGGCGCAGGCGCGCCTGGATCGTGGCCTCGGCCTGACTGAGCTGCACCCGGTCGTTGACCCCCTGCGCCTCCGCCTCGGCCACGGGCACCACGGCCACGGAGAGCCCGTCGGCGACGGCGAGCGCCACCGCGTCGGTGAGGTAGTATTCGCGGTTGGCGTTGTCGTTGCCGATCCGCTCCAGCAGACCGAGGGCGTGCGCGCCCGAAAGCGCCATCAGCCCGGCATTCGACAGGCAGACACGGCGCTCGTCTTCCGAAGCGTCCTTCTCCTCACGGATCGCCAGGACGCGGCCCCCTTCGGTCAGCACGCGCCCGTAGCCGGTCGGGTCGGCGGCCTCGAAAGCCAGCACCGCCACCGCCGCGCCCTCGCGCAAGGGGGCGCGCAGCCGGGTAAACGTCTCGGCGGTGATCAGCGGCGTGTCGCCGAACGCCACGAGCACGTCCTGCCCCCCCTCCAGGGCCGCGCGGGCGGCGAGCACCGCGTGCGCCGTGCCGAGACGCTCGACCTGGGGATGAACGCCGGCGCCGGGCGCCAGCCGCTCGATCTCGCGGGCGACGTCCTCGCGGCCCGGCTCGACCACCACGGCGAGGCGGGAGGCCCCCGCTTCCTGGACGGCGGCGAGCACGTGGCCGAGCATCGAGCGGTTGGCCAGCGCGTGCAGCACCTTGGGCCGGTCGGAGCGCATGCGCGTGCCCTTGCCGGCCGCCAGCACGATCGCCGTGAAGCCGCCTTCCACGCCCTTGTTCGCGCCTGCCGTCATCGAGATCCGCTTCCTGCCATCTGGGAGTGCTTCACGAGGCGCCCGCTCACCGGACGCCCCCCTCGCCGCCGATGGCGGGAGCGATGTGAGAGACACTGAATCGACGGCCCGTTTAACCGATCGGATGGCGGGCGCGAAGGGCAGGCAGCACGGTGCTGATCCGAGCGGCTCGGGCGGACCGGCCGCGATGCGAGGGTTGCGACGTCAGGGCGCTCACCACGGCAGGCAGCGAATCCGCAGAAGATCGTCCGCGCTCAGCCGGACGCCGAACGCCAGAGCACGCCAGGCCGGCATCGTTGCCAAGCCGAGTCCCACGGCCAGGGCGAGCCAGGGCCAAACCCGCCGCAGGCGGTCGCTTCCCGGCCGCGCATTGCCGGCATCCCGCCGCAGGCCGCCCTCCCCCGCCC